>CANREQ010000008.1 GCA_947629695.1 uncultured Clostridia bacterium
GGGCAACGAAAGGTGCGCCCTCGCCCTCGATATGTTCGCATACCAGACCAAAAAATACGTCGGCTCCTATGCGGCGGCAATGGGCGGACTTGACTGCATAGTGTTTACCGCGGGTATCGGCGAAAACACCCCCGTGGTAAGGGCGGGAGTATGCGAAGGGCTGGAGTTCCTCGGCGTCAAATTGGATAAAAAGGCGAACGAGGGCAAAAACGACGGCTCCATCCGCGAGATTTCCACCAAGGACAGCAAAGTCAAGGTGCTTGTCATTCCCACCAACGAAGAGCTTGTCATCGCCCGCGAAACGGCGGAGCTTTTGTAAGTTTTTCCTCAAAGTGCGGGGCGCGAAACTCGGGCAGTTTTTTGCTCAAAGTGCGCTAAAATGAGTTGACAAACGCCCTTTTGGTATAATATAATCGTGTAGTCGGTTTTGAATATGGTTATCGATGTCAAAAAGTCAGCCGCAAGAGGGCAGTACGAAGGGGATTTTTCCTTCACGCTCGAACCGTCGGCAGATAAACTTCTCATTCCGCTGTGCTCATTCGGCGGCGCGGTGAATATCGAAGGCCGCTATACCATATACGAGGATGATTCGGTCGGCGTTGCGTTTACGATAAGCTACAAGCTTGTCGGCCAATGCTCCTATTGCCTCGAAAGAGCGGAAAAGCAAATAGTTTACGATAGCGACGTTATGTTTGTTACCGATAAAGACGACGGCGATAACTATTATTACGACGGTATAAGGTTGGATCTGACCTCGGCCGTCAACGACGCATTGTTATTTTCCCAGCCCGAAGTCTTGCTGTGCAAAGAGGGTTGCGAGGGGATAAAAATCAAGTAAGATAAATCAAGAGAGGTGTTCAGATATGGCAGTACCTAAGGGAAAACAATCCAAGAGCAGAACGGATAAAAGGTTTGCAAACTACAAGGCAACGGCCCCTACTTTGGTGGAGTGCCCTCATTGTCACGAGCTTATGCAAGCTCACAGGGTGTGCAAAAACTGCGGCTACTACGATAAAGCGGAAGTCGTAGCGCAAAAAGAAAAGAAAGGTTAAAATACTGTTTTCGGACAGGCGGGCCGTGCTATTCGGGTGCGGCCCGCTTTTTCGGTATAATCTTTGAATAAATTTGCATTTATACGGCCTTATAGCGCGCGGACATTTGCTTTTTATGCGTAAAAGTTATATAATATTCATACAGAAATAAAATTTGAAATTCTTTCGGCTGTTTCGGAGGGAACAAATCATGTACAGGATTGTGAATAAAAAGGAACTTAATCCCACCGTTACCATGATGGATATTTACGCCCCGCTCGTTGCGGATAAAGCGCTTGCGGGCCAATTCATCATCCTGAGAGTGGATGGTGACGGGGAGCGCATACCCCTGACCGTTGCCGGTTGCGATAAAGAGGCTGGCACGGTCAAGATAATTTTCCAGGTTGTCGGCGGCACGACAATGCGTCTCAACGCCAAAAAACAGGGGGAATATATTTCCGATTTCGTCGGCCCTCTCGGCCGTCCCACGGAGACGGACGGGGTAAAAAAGGTGTGCATTGTCGGCGGCGGCGTGGGCTGCGCGATAGCTCTTCCCGTCGCAAAGCGGTTTAAAGAGCTCGGGTGCGAGGTACATTCCATAATCGGTTTCAGGAATAAAGATCTTGTCATTTTGGAGGACGAGTTCGCCGCTTGTTCCGATAAGCTCACGGTTATGACGGACGACGGGAGCTACGGCAGGCAGGGCGTTGTGACCGCGCCCCTCAAAGAGGGAATAGAGGGCGGCGAAAACTACGATAAAGTAATAGCCATAGGCCCGCTTATCATGATGAAATTCGTCGTCGCAACGACTAAACCTTTCGGCGTTCCCACTGTCGTATCCATGAATCCCATTATGATAGACGGCACGGGAATGTGCGGCGGTTGCCGGTTGACGGTCGGGGGCAAAATGAAGTTCGCTTGCGTTGACGGCCCCGATTTCGACGGATTCGAAGTTGACTTCGACGAGGCTATGAGGCGTTCTTCCATGTATTCCGATTTCGAAAAGCGGGAAAGGGAATTGAGTTGCAATCTCTTTAAAAAGGAGGCGTAAAAATGGCTGTTCTACCCAAGAAAAATGCTATGCCCGTGCAGGATCCCCAAGTGCGCGCGCACAATTTCGATGAAGTCGCGCTCGGCTACGGGCGTGAAGTCGCGATGGCAGAGGCGCAAAGGTGCTTGAATTGCAAAAACAAGCCGTGCGTTTCGGGTTGTCCCGTAAATATCGCCATTCCCGATTTTATTTCAAAGGTAAAGGAAGGGGATTTCGAAGGCGCATATGAAATAATCTCGCGGAGTTCGTCTTTGCCCGCGGTCTGCGGCAGGGTTTGCCCGCAGGAGACGCAGTGCGAGGGCAAATGCACCCTCGGTATAAAGTTCGAGCCCGTCGGGATAGGCAGGCTCGAAAGGTTCGTAGCCGATTATCACAACGCGAATTTTAATGGGAAAGCAAATGTGCCTTTATCCAACGGCCATAGGGTTGTGGTGATAGGCTCCGGGCCTTCCGGCTTGACGTGTGCGGGCGATTTGGCCAAAAAGGGATATAAAGTGACGATCTTCGAGGCGCTTCACCTTGCGGGAGGCGTTCTCGTGTACGGCATACCGGAGTTCCGTCTGCCAAAGAATATCGTCGCAAAGGAGATAGAAACGCTTAAAAGTTACGGCGTGGATATACAGACTAACGTCGTCATAGGCAAAACCATAACCGTGGACGAGCTGTTTGCCATGGGCTATGAAGCCGTTTTCGTGGGCTCGGGCGCGGGACTTCCCCGCTTCATGGGTATCCCGGGAGAGAGTCTGAAGGGCGTATATTCTGCAAATGAATTTCTGACGCGAAGCAATCTTATGAAAGCTTACGAAGGCGATTCGCGCACTCCCATAATGCACGCGAAGCACGTGGCTGTGGTAGGCGGCGGAAATGTTGCCATGGACGCCGCGCGCACGGCTCTGAGGCTGGGCGCGGATAGCGTGTCAATAGTTTACCGCCGTTCCATGGAGGAGCTCCCCGCCCGCAAAGAGGAGGTCGAGCACGCCATGGAAGAGGGCATCAAGTTCGAGCTGTTGCGCAA
This sequence comes from uncultured Clostridia bacterium, assembly GCA_947629695.1. GTDB lineage: Bacteria > Bacillota > Clostridia > Christensenellales > Borkfalkiaceae > Coproplasma. The sequence goes on from CANREQ010000008.1 coordinate 3,098, forward strand.
CCCCGTTGAAATCATCGGATATGAAAATCCAGAGGATAAGCGCGACCCCAAAAACGGCTTTGTCACCGGATTAAAGGTGATTAGGTGCGAGTTGGGTGAGCCAGACGAAAAGGGCAGGCGCCGCCCCGTGGAAATTGCGGGAAGCGAATATGTAATGGACGCCGATTGCGTCATAATGGCTATAGGGACGAGCCCCAACCCGCTTATAAAGAGCACTACGGACGGTCTGGATGTGAACAAGCACGGCGGAATAATAGTTGAAGAGTCCACCGGCGCAACCTCGCGCGCGGGCGTTTATGCGGGCGGCGACGCGGTCACAGGCGCGGCAACCGTCATATTGGCCATGGGCGCGGGCAAGACGGCGGCAAAGGCGATAGACGAATATATCTCTTCAAAATAGCCAAATTATCAGTATGAATATCGAAATCAAATTGGAAGATATAACAAACTACGCAAAGGGCATAAACGTGTATATAGACGGAAAGGTCAACGCCTATCCCGTCGGATGCGAAAAATTCCGCGGCATTTGCCTTGCGTGGAATGATATGCTCGCGGGCGCGCACACAATGCCCGCATTCGGGGTCAGCCTGGACGGCGACACGCGCGCGGCCTTGAAGGAGGGCGTTTGGGCGGAGTTCGTTTTCGGTTGTCCCTACCAATGCGGCGGAATGTCCTTCGAAAAATTGCTTGTCGCGGTAAAAGGGGAGTGGAGCGGTTTCAATATCGTCAGATACACAGCCGAAAAGGGCTATGAGGGCAGGTGTTTTTATTATAGCTTGCAGGGCAACATGAAGGCCTTTTACGACGTTTTAACGGCCGTATAAATTATTTTGGTTTACAATGTAAAAAGTGCGCAACGCGTTTTTAAAACGCGTTGCGCACTTTGAAATATTGCGGAAAAATCATGTTAATCGCACAGATTTTCATACAGCACCGAGTAGACGTCGGCGGCTTTTTCTTCCCACTTTTTGTAAATTTTGTTGGCTGTTTTTCTGTCGGGCACGACGAATTTCAACTCCATAAGCGGCTGTACGGGCGCGAGAATTTTTAAGAAAACGGTATACGTGCCGTCTTTGTTCTGGTAATAATCGGAGCGGCACTCCTGTCTGTTGCGGTACTTTGCGCTGTTCTTTTTGACGAATTGGGAAATTTCCTCGCGCACGCTCTTGGGGATATTGATATAGAAGTTTGCCAGCGTTTCCCGTCCGTCGGGGGTTATGGAATACAGCTCGTCCTCGTCCTCGTTTACAATGCAGATAAAATTATCGTCAATCAGCTTGTGAATGACGTTTACGCAATCCATATAACCCATCCAATCGTTGGAGGTGGAGCACATATCGACGATAGTCCTTTCGGAAAGTGCGCTCTCCATTTTGTCGAACACGAATAAGATGATGAGTTTATTTGTAGATGTCTCTGCGGATTTTATCATGGCTTTAATCTTCTGTTCGCGTGCGAAAACACAAAACAATTATACATAATCGCTCAGATAAAATCAAGATATTTGTGTAAAAATATTTTATTTTGCGAATGTTTGTGATATAATTGATTAAAAATAAGAACTCGGGTGGCACAAATGAGCACTGTAAAGGAACAAATCGTCGATTTCCTCGAAAAATGCGAGGATGTTAGAAATTGCAAATTTATAATGGCGACTACCAAGATCAAGGATTTGCTTAAGTCAATAGCCAACAGCGCGGAGCTGTACGAAATATTCGATACGGTTGCCTCAAAATTCGATTACGTGGCGGCCAAAGAGAGGTGTCTGATAGATTCCGACGACGCGTTCGGGCGGAGCCGCATAGTCCTTCCCGACACGCGTGGCGACAGACTTGCCTTTATTTTCTGTCTGCTCGTGGAGATCGACCGCGGGGATATTCAGATAAATTATTTTTTGCAGAAGTATTACCCCAAAGACGGTAGCTATTATGCAAGTTATCACGCCTTTTGCGACGAAATCATAGGCAACCTCGAAAGTATAATAAGCGGGATATTCTCGCAGGAGCTTTCCGAGCCCGACCCTCCCAAACAGATAGAGGAAGGCGGCGCGCCGCGTTTGGGTGCGGGCGGCAACGCGCTTTCGGAAGTCAACGCCATATGCCTTCTCATCAGCAGGGAGCTGGATTTTATTTCATCTTGCGCGCTTTCGGAGGACGATAAAGAGGCCGCGGGGTGCATTTTGTCCTCGCTTACAGGAGCCGTAAGGGCGGCGGACAAAGAGCTTGTAAACGCGCTTGTGTGCGGATACAATTATTTCATCATGTATACTCGGCAGATGAGCGACTCCGCACAGGAGCTTTTCGACGCGATAGGCGGGTTTGTTTCCAAATGAGTTTCAAAGAAGAAAAGCTGACCTCGAAAGAGATTTTCAACGGAAAAATAATGCGCCTGTATGTTGACGACGTGCTCCTCCCGGACGGAGGCGTCTCGAAGAGGGAATACGTCCGGCATTGCGGCGGGTCGGCGGCGCTCTTTATAAAGGACGGGTGCGTCGCTTTGGTCAGGCAATACAGATACGTGTACGGCAGGGAAATTTACGAAATCCCCGCCGGCAAGATAGACGCAGGCGAAAGCCCGGAGGATGCGGCCGCGAGGGAGCTCGCCGAAGAAACGGGATATTGTGCGGACGAATTGGAAAAACTTGCGCAAATTTATCCCTCGCCCGGCTATACGGACGAAGTTATTCACATATACGCCGTTAAAAGTGCGCACTATGTGGGTGAAAGGCACGACGAGGGAGAGTTTTTAAGCTGTGAGTTTATCCCCCTTCCGAAGGTTATGGAAATGGCGGAAAGCGGGGAGATAAGCGACGCAAAGACCGTGTGCGCATTGTATAAATATATCGCTTCGGCATAAAGGAGTGACAAATAGCATAAAAATAAAGGGGCTGATCACCAGCCCCTTTAAAGCGCGGATTTTCAGTTGTTGCAACCGCATCCGCAACCGCCGCCGTTATTGCCGCAAAGCAGATTGCTTATCGTGCCGTTCTTCCACATGGAGTAGATGAGAGCGACCAGAATGGGGGTGCAGCTTCCGGCGAGCACGCCTTCAAGTCCGTTGTCGCTGACGCTTGCCGCGATAAGTAACAGAATGAGAATCCAAAGGCAGCTGTTGTTGCCGCACTGCGAAAAAAGGTTCATAATTATCCTCCTGTAAGTTTATCTGCAAGGCAATATGTAAATTGGCTTTTGTGTGCGCTTGCAGGTAACTTCTTTATTAAAGCCTATATTAAATAATATTTCTTAGGCGGGGAAAATGTTACCCGCTCATTTAGTTGCGTTACGGCAGATTAAATGTTATAATTATCTAAAATTTAATAAAATAAGAGCAAATTGCGATAACTTTCGGCGGATATTTTGTAAAAAGTCCGACCGTGTAAAAGTTAAATTTATTTTTTTCTGCGGATATTCCCTGCGAAATCCGATGGAGGTGTTTTATGAAAGGTGAAAAGACAAGGTTCTTTTCGGCTAAGAACGTAGCGTATCTCGGCGTATTGCTGGCGCTCGTCATTGTGTTGCAGGTTTTCAGCGGCTATTTCAAAGTCGGAACGACCTCGCTGAGCTTCGTGCTCGTGCCTATTGTGCTCGGCGGAATGGTTTTGGGCATTTGGGGCGGCGCGTTTTTGGGACTTGCATTCGGCCTCGTCGTAATATTCGACGCTTTGGGCGGATTGGATCCATTTACTTTGGTGCTCCTCACAGCGAGTCCGGCGTCTTGCGCACTTACCGTAATACTTTGCATAGCAAAAGGCGTGGCGGCCGGAGTGGGTTCCGCACTTATATTCAAGCTCTTTTACAATAAGAACAAATACGTGGCGACTTTTCTGGCGAGCGCGGCCGCGCCCATATTGAATACGGGCGTCTTTGCGATAGGCGCGCTGTGCATGGGCGGCACCTTGACGCAGGTGTTTAACGCCCTCGGAATGGATGTTTCGGGATTTTCCGTATTCTATATTGTATTTGTTCTCTGCATAGGTGTAAATTTCTTTGTTGAGTTTGCCATAAATCTCATATGCGCGCCCGCAGTTTATATCGTAGATAATGCGGTGGGCAAGCGCATTCGTGCCGCAAAAGGTGCAAAATGATAATTTGTCTCGATGTAGGTAACACCAATATAAAATTCGCGCTGTACGACGGCGAAACACTGAAACTCAGTTTCCGCGTCGCTACGGAGCTTAAAAAGACCTCGGATGAATACGGGGCCCAGCTTCTCGGCATATTAAAGGAAAACGGAGTGTTAAAGGGCGAGATAGAGGGCGGAATAATTTCTTCCGTCGTTCCGCAGCTCGACTACACTTTGGAGAGGATGATAAGGACATATCTCGGCTTCGGACCCCTCCAACTCGCACCCGGGCTCAAAACGGGGCTCAATCTGCGCGTAGACAACGCAAAGGAAGTGGGCGCGGACAGGGTGGTCAACAATGTCGCCGCCGTCAGAAAATACGGTTATCCCGTAATTATCGTGGATTTCGGCACGGCCACGACCTTCAACGTCGTGGACAGAAAGGGGGAGTTCATCGGCGGCGTGATAGCCCCGGGGATAAAGGGCTCGCTTGACAGCCTCGTCAACGGCACGGCTAAGCTTCCGCGCGTGGAGATAGAGCGGCCCGAAAAGGTGATAGGCACAAACACCGTAACCAATATGCAGTCGGGTATAGTTTACGGCTTTGCGGGGCTCGTGGAGTACATCGTAAAGCGCATAAAAAGGGAATTAAAGGAAGAAAACGTGCTCACCGTAGCGACGGGCGGGTTTTCCGAAATCATCGCAAAGGAAATTTCCTGCATAGACAAAGTGGACAAGCTTTTGACGCTTGAAGGTTTAAGGTATCTTTATTATCTCAATTCGGAGGGCAAACAATGAAAAAGGTTGGCGTGGCTATTTTGGGCTTGGGAGTCGTCGGCGGCGGAACATATAAAATTCTTGCCGAGCACAGAGAGGATTATCAGCGCAATTACAACATCGATATAGTCGTCGAAAACGTCCTCGAAAAGAGGATGGAAAGAGTAAGAGAGCTCGGCATAGACGAAAGTAAAGCCGTATCCAATATCGCGGAGATTTGCTCCAATCCCGAAGTTGACATAGTAGTTGAGGTTATGGGAGGGGTGGAGCCCGCGAAATCATTTGTGCTCGCCGCTCTGAATGCGGGCAAGTCGGTGGTGACTTCCAATAAAGAGCTGTTCTGCAAATACAGTCACGAGTTGGAAAAAGTCGCGCGCCATAACCGTTGCGGGCTTTTCTACGAGGCGACCTGCGTGGGCGGTGTACCCGTGATCCGCACGCTTTTGGATGGCTTGCAGGGCAACCGCATTAAATCCATCATCGGCATAATAAACGGCACGACAAACTACATTTTAACCAAAATGTCGCAGGACGGCGCGCCCTACGAAGAGGTGCTGTCCCAAGCGCAGAAGCTGGGCTATGCCGAAGCCGACCCCACTTCCGACGTGGAGGGCTACGACGCGACTTACAAGCTTTCCATTTTATCCAGCCTCGCATTCCACACCAAAATACCCTACACCAAGATCTACCGCGAGGGCATAACGGGCATAAATATTGCGGACATAGAATACGGCAAAAAGTTGGGCTATGTAATAAAGCTCCTCGCCATCGGCAAAAACGGCAACGGGGGGATAGAGGTGCGCGTCCATCCCGCGTTTGTGCGCAAAAATCACCCGCTTGCGAGCGTTAACGACAGTTACAACGCAGTCTATATCACGGGCGACGCCGTTGAGGACGTTATGCTGTACGGCAGAGGCGCAGGCGCAGAGCCCACGGGCAGTGCGATAGTCGGCGATATAATTTACTGCGCAACGCACGTTAATTTCCAATATTCCACATTTAAAAACACGGCGGAAGCGGCCCCCACAACGAAATTCAGGGAGAATTTCGAAAGCGCGTATTATATCCGCATGAACGCAAATGACAGGACGGGCGTGCTTGCAAAGGTGGCTTCGGTATTTTCCCATTGCGGCGTGGGCGTAGCGCAGATGATTCAGGAGGACGCTGGCAACAACGCGCAGGTGCCCATTATTTTCGTAACGCACAAGACAAAGGAATTCAGCGTGGCAAAGGCGGTGGCGGAGATAAACGCATCTCCCGAAATCGCGCAAGTTGCCTCGGTGATAAGAGTTGTCGAATAATATTCAAAAGCAGGGGCAACCCTGCTTGATTTTTATATGAAATGTGTTATTGTAGCAAACGCGTACAGCTATAACGCGGCGCAGAAAAACCAGGCGGAGCGGCTCAAAGAGGAGCTGGCTCTTCTCGGCATTGACGCGGAAATCAAAAAAAACTTCGCGCTCTCCTCGATTTCGGGAGGCAAAATAATAAGCGGAATATGCGATTGTTGCGTGTTTTTCGATAAAGATAGGGTAGCCGCCCGCCTTTTGGAAAAATCCGGCATCAGGCTTTTCAACAGCGCGCAAGCGATAGAGACGTGCGACGATAAAATGCTCACGCATATCGCGCTCGCCGGCGAGGGCATAGCCATGCCCGATTGCATTTATGCGCCGCTTTGCTATCTTTCGGGGCAAAAAGCGAATGACGATTTCCTCAAAAGCGTGATAACTTCGCTCGGTCTGCCGCTCGTCGCAAAGACGAATTACGGCTCTTTGGGCGCGGGCGTGGAGCTGATAAAAAGCGCAAAGGAGCTGACAAATTACGAAGAACGCAACCTGCCCGTTCCGCATTTTTATCAGAAATTTATCGATTGCGGATGCGGGGAGGACATCCGCGCCATAGTCATAGGGGGCAAATTTATCTGCTCGATGAAGAGGCGCAACGAGGGCGATTTCCGCTCCAATATAGGTTTGGGGGGAAAGGGTGAAATATATAAAGCCGACCCCGCGTTAAAAGATCTGTGCGAGCGCGTCGCGCGTATTTTAAAGCTCGATTATTGCGGCATTGATATTTTGACCGATAAAGACGGCAAACGCTATGTCTGCGAGGTAAATTCCAACGCCTTTTTCGCCGAGGCCGAGAGGGTGTGCGGCGTAAATATCGCGGCGGAATATGCAAAATATATAGAAAAATCGATGAAAAATTGACAAACAAACGAAAAAGGAGCCGTATGCATACGGCTCCTTTTTCGTTTTGCGCTTTACGAGCGGAACGGGCGGGGAAATAATCCCTTTACCGAATTTAAAACAAGCATATCTTCTTCGGGAATTTCGAAATCCAATTTGATATTGTCGGCTATCCTCGAAGGCGTTACCGATTTGGGCAAGGGGAGAGTGCCGCGTTGCAGACAATATTTTAAGCAAAGTTTGGGAAGAGTCACGCCGAGCTTTTGCGCGATCTGCGCGATTTGTTCAACTTCCATAAGCTTACCCGTGGCGAGGGGAGAGTACGCCTCAACCAAAATATCGTTTTGTTTGCAATAATCGTATACGGCCTCCTGCGTGTTGCCTATAAAAAATCTTATCTGATTGCACGAAGGCTTTACACCCGTCGCCTTTATAAGCGGCTCGATGTCCTCTCCGTGGAAGTTTGAAACGCCTATGGAGCGGATCTTGCCCTGCTTTTTTAGCTCTATCATGGCTTTCCACGCCTCGATATTGCCCTGCGTACAGTCGGTGCCGGGGTTCGACCACGGCCAGGGCGCGTGAATGAGATACAAATCCAAATAATCCGTGCCGAGCGCTTTTAAGGATTGCCCGCAATAATCCAGAGTTTCGTCAAATGTTTTTATATGTGAGGGAAGCTTGGTGGTGATAAACACTTCGCGCCTGTCAACCCCGCTGTCCTTTACGGCTTTGCCGACTCCGTCCTCGTTTTCGTAAGCGTAGGCCGTGTCGATATGCCTGTATCCGCACTCAAGCGCGGCACGCACGGCTTTATATGCGTCGTCTTTAGCCGATTGCCAAGTGCCAAGCCCTACGGAGGGGATCTCAACCCCGTCGTTCATAATATAATTTTTGATCATTTTGAACTCCTTATCAACTTTTATTGACATTATAGCATATCGCAAATCCCATGGCAAGAGCGGTATAATGAAAATATTTTCACATTTGATTTTAAAATGCAGATATGGTATAATGATGTCGGCAAATTTCAATTCGGAGGACAGACAGTAAAATGGACAGAGCACAAATTTTTGAATTTATATCCGAACAAAAAACAGCTTTTATCGCTTCCGTAAACGAACAGGGTTATCCCGTTATAAGGGCAATGCTCGCGCCTCGTAAGATTGACGGAAACGAAATATATTTCACTACCAATACCTCGTCAAATAAGGTAAAGCAGTATTCGGCAAATAATAAGGCTTGCATATATTTTTATAAGCGTGGAAGATTCAAGTATCAGGGTTTATCGATTACGGGAGAAATGCAGGTTTGCACCGACCAAGCTACTAAGGACGAGATTTGGCGTTTCGGCGATAAAATGTTTTATAAACAGGGCGTGACCGACCCCGATTATTGCGTTTTGAAATTCAAGGGGATAAAAGCCGAATATTATTGCGATTTCAAGACCGAAATGATAGAGCTGTAAATTATAATCGGCGGCGATGCATAAAGAACTGCCAATGCCGGAAACTAAAAAGCGGTAAATTTCAATTTAATAAAGTGCAAAAAAGCGAGGGCTGTTTGTCCTCGCTTTTTGTAATAATAGAACAACTGAATGAATTATTCCCGTTTAGAAGATATGTCTCTGAAATTCACATGAATTTTGAGGATATCATCATTTACTTGCTTTTAATTTTATTATGCTATTTAAATTTTTATGTTTTTACACTTCTTTTCGCTTATAGTCCACGAATCACGTAGTTTTAATATTCATTATTAGTCTGTGGAGCCGCTTGTGGGGTTATTTGTTTCGGTGGGCATCTTAATTGCCATTAACAGTTTTTTAACAGATACAAGCGCGATAACCAAACCAATGATTATCATAATAAATCCCAATGCCAACTGAATATATTTGGCTATACCGTCTAATATATATAAATTATTTGCCGCAGCCCTGGTGGCGCCGTATTCATAAGTGTAAAAATCGCCACCAAATTGAGTATAGGACGCGGTAATCGGTATATAACCACTAACTTTAAAAGTACAAGTTACAATTCCTAAAATTAAAGCAACTATCGCGATTATTATTCCGATAACGGCAGTGATTTTATTTATTTTTTGGATTTGTAATTCATTATTTTTGTTTTCCATAATTTTACTCCTTTAAGTTAATTTTTTTTGAACAATAAATTTAAGTTGCTTAGTGATACATTATTCGTTTTCCATAGCTGTTTTTATCAGCGTTGAAATTTTTAGCGAAATAAATTATACAAGTTCGGTCAAATAAACATAAGTTGCTCCTTTGTCCTATGACAAGACAATATTAAATTTTCATTATTGTATCATACTAATTGTCCTATGTCAAGACAAAAAAATATAAATAGGAGTAGAATTATGGCACGAATTATTGATGGTACAAAAATGAATTTAATCGGAGAAAATGTGGCAAAAATCCGTAAAAAACTAAAAATGAGCCAGCAAAAACTTTCAAATAAACTTGAGTTATATGCAGTCTATGTTTGCAGAGGTTCTATTTCTCGTATTGAGGACCGTTCACGGACGGTTACCGATATAGAACTTTATGCTATAGCAAAAGTTTTAAACGTAACAATCGACGAACTTTTCGATAAAGAAATGATAAATTATTAAAAATGGGACGTAAGTGTTCAACTTACGTCCCGTTTGGCGCAGAGAAGAGGATTTGAACCTCCGGACGGGTATTAGCCGTCACACGATTTCCAATCGTGCGCCTTAAACCGCTCAGCCATCTCTGCATTGCTCGTCGGCATTTTTCAGCCGAGCAATAATATATTATAAAATCACGCGAAAAAAATCAAGTAATTTTGCCCGCAAACCGAAATTTCTTTGCGCGGGCTCGTTTATTTCTTTACGCGGCGCAAAAAAAGTGGTAATATTTAAGAGTAAAAATACATTGAGAGGGAATTATTTTAATGGAACTTTCGCAAAAAACGAAGATGCTCGGGGCCGCTCTTTATGCCCGCAAGTGTTCCAAAAACGCAATCGTCACAATAATGATGGCGCTTGAAAACGACGATCAGATTGACGATATGACGTGGTATATGGGTGAAAACCCCAAAGCCGGGGACGATGAGTTGATTGCCGTCGCGTATCAGATCGTAAAGGACGCTCATTCTTAATAAAAAGGAGTAAATATGAATAATTCAAGGCTTGAAAAATATGCCCGACTGATTGTTGAGTGCGGGCTGAACGTGCAAAAGGGTCAGGAAGTGCGCATTCAGTGCGGACTTGACCAGCCCGAATTTGTCACCATGATCGTCGAAGAGTGCTACAAGCGCGGCGCTTCAAAGGTAAACGTCAAGTGGAGTTACATGCCCGTAACCAAACTGCATTATCTCAACCGCTCTCTCGAAACGCTCGGCGAGGTGACGGAGGTGGAAAAGGCGGAATGGCAGGAGAGGGTGGACAAGCTCACCTGTTTGTTGTGGCTCGATTCCGACGACCCCGACGGGCTCAGCGGCACGGACAACGAAAAGATTTCCAAGGCGAATATGGCGAGATATCCAATAATAAAGCCTTTCCGCGACGCGCTGGAAAATAAATATCAATGGTGCATAGCGGCAGTTCCCGGCAAGGATTGGGCGCATAAGATCTTCCCCGATTTGCCCGTCGATGAGGCAGTGGAAAAACTTTGGGAAGCAATACTTTATACCTCGCGCGTGGACGACGACCCGATAGCCGCGTGGGATAAACACAACAAAAATCTCGCGGAGAAGTGTGCGTTTTTGAATAAATACCGCTTCGACAGCCTGGAATATAAATCTTCAAACGGCACGGATTTCAAAGTCGGGCTCAACGAAAATGGCATATTCTGCGGCGGCGGGGAAACTACTTTGGGCGCGGGCGTATATTTTAACCCCAATATCCCCAGCGAAGAAGTGTTCACCAGCCCCATGAAGGGCAGGGCGGAAGGCTTAGTAGTCGCGACAAAGCCGCTTTCATATCAGGGGAAACTCATTGAAAATTTCAAGATAGAGTTTAAAGACGGCAAAGCGGTGCGCGTTTGGGCTGAGAAGAATCGGGACCTGCTCGAAAAAATGATCGCCATGGACGAGGGCGCGGCGTACCTCGGCGAGTGCGCGCTGATCGCATACGATTCCCCCATAAACAATACGGGCATACTCTTTTACAACACGCTGTTCGACGAAAACGCCAGCTGTCACTTGGCTTTGGGCAGGGGATTCAACAATTGCCTTGCGGATTACGAGAAGTACACAAACGAGGAATGTAACAAGCTCGGCGTAAACAACTCCATGATCCACGTCGATTTTATGATAGGCAGTAAAGATATGTCGATAGTCGGCGTGACAAAGGACGGGAAGAGGGTGCAGATTTTCAAAGACGGAAATTGGGCCATCTGACGACTTAAATTTCAAAATACGCAAAGCGCGCGGCCTAAAAAGAAGGCCGCGCGCTTTGCGTATATCATAAATCATATGACCTGTAATACGAACATTTTAAGATATTGCGTTTCTTCGGCGCACAACAAAGAGGGGTGGTCGGGGGCTTGGGTCTTGACTTCGACGCTTCGCACTGTGCGCCCGCTCTCCCGCGCGGCCTCTATGAGCATTTTTTCAAAAAGCGGCAAAGTCATATAGTGCGAGCAGGAGCAGGTAATTAAAAACCCGCCGCTTTTGACTATCTTCATTGCCGTAATATTTATGTCCTTGTAACCGCGATACGCGTCTTTGACTTCGTCCGCGGTCTTGCAAAAAGCAGGAGGGTCCAATATTACGGCGTCAAACGCCTTCTTTTCCCTGCGGAATGTGCGCAAAACCTCGAATACGTCCCCGCACAGCGTGTGTATATTTTCAAAGCCGTTCAGCTTGGCGTTGTCCTCTACGTTTTTGAGGGCGAGCGGGGAAATATCGCAGGCCGTCACGCTTTTTGCAACCGTAGCCGCATTGAGTGAAAATCCGCCGCTGTTACAGAAGCAATCCAGCACGTTTTCCGCACCGTTGCAATACCGCCTCACGGCAAATCTGTTTTCCTTTTGATCCAAAAAATAGCCCGTTTTCTGCCCGTTTTTTACGTCAACGAGCATTTTCAGCCCGTTTTCCTCTATCTCGCAATAATCGGGCACCTCGCCGAACAGCACGCCTTTCCGCTCTTCAAGGCCCTCTTTTTTGCGCACCGCAACGTCGCTCCTTTCGTAAATTCCGGATGGGTTGAAAAGCTTTATAAGGCAGTTTGCTATCATCTCCTTGCGCATATCTATCCCGAGGGAAAGGCATTGCATTACGAGCACGTCGTCGTATTTATCTATTATGAGGGCGGGCAGGTTGTCCGCTTCCGCAAAGACCATTCTGTAACAGTTGCCGTAGCCCAGCTTTTTGCGGTAATCGTCGGCCTCTTTTATACGCGTAAGATATAAATTTTCGCCGTCCTCTAAGTCATTTCTAATAAATATGCGCACCAAAATTTTCGAGGCGTGGTTGATGTAACCCTTGCCGATAAATCTTCCGTCGTGCGCGTACACCGAGGCGAGAGAGCCGTTTTTATCCTTGCCCTCTATACGCTCGACCTCGTTTGCGTACACCCAGCTGTGACCCGCGACAATGCGCTTTTCTTCGTTCTTTTTGAGGTAAACAGAATAGCTCATGCTTTAATTTTATCAAATCGCGGCGAACAATGCAAGAAAATTGAGCCAATCGCTCTTTTTATATCAATTGCATTTGATTTTTTTCCGTCCTTTTGGTATAATTTACCCGATATGAAGGACTTGCTTAAGTACCTCAAAAATTATAAGCTTCAAAGTGTTCTCGCTCCGCTTTTCAAACTGCTCGAAGCGAGTTTCGAGCTTTTTATTCCCCTCGTCGTCGCGTCGGTTATCGACAAAATCAACGGTTTTTACGGCGGGGCTGTCTCTTCTGGCGAGGCGACAAGGTACGTGCTTTATATGTGCCTTATACTTGTCGCGCTCGGAATAGTGGGGCTTATAAGCGCGGTCAGCGCGCAGTTTTTCGCCGCGAAAGCCGCCGTCGGATTTTCAAAGGAGTTGAGAAGCGATCTCTTTTCCAAGGTCCAATCGCTTTCGTATAAAGACATAGACAATCTCGGCACATCGGCGATGATAACCCGCATGACGAGCGATGTAAACCAGATCCAGACGGGCGTAAACCTCGTATTGAGGCTGTTTATGCGCTCGCCCTTTATAGTTTTCGGCGCGATGATTATGGCGTTTGTGCTGAATGTTACGGCCGGTTGGGTGCTCGCCGCGACGATAGCCGTGCTTTTCGTCGTCGTGTTCGCCATAATGATCGTGACGATCCCCATGTACAAGAAATCGCAAGGTTATCTTGATAAGGTCACCGCGTCCACGCGCGAAACGCTTGTGGGCTCGCGTGTGGTGCGCGCATTCTGCAAGGAAGAGGAAGAGATAGCGGAAAACAAACGCCGCAACCAAAGGCTCTATTCTGCGCAGAAATCGGTCGGCGCGATCTCCGCGCTCATGAATCCCTTGACTTACGCCATTATAAACGTCGGGATAATCGCCCTCGTCTATGCGGGCGCGATAAAGGTTAACACCGACCCGTCGTTTACTCAAGGACAGGTCGTAGCGCTTTACAATTACATGTCGCAGATTTTGGTGGAGCTGATAAAGCTTGCCAACCTCATAATAACCGTAACAAAGTGCTTTGCGAGCGCCGACAGGGTAAACGAAATACTCGTAATGCAACCCTCGATAATTCGCGGCGGGGCGGCTTCGCCCATTCCCGGCGCGGCGTTTATAGAGTTTGACAACGTGAGTATGCGCTACGCAAGCGGAGGAGCGTGCGCGCTGGAAAATATCTCGTTCAGCGTGGAAAAGGGTCAGACTATCGGTGTGATAGGCGGCACGGGCTCGGGAAAGACCACATTGGTAAACCTCATTCCCCATTTTTACGACGTCTGCGGCGGCGAGGTTCGCATAAACGGTGTGAATGTCAACAGCTTATCCGACGAACAGTTGCTTTCAAGTTGTAAGATTGTGCCCCAGCACGCAGTGCTCTTTAAGGGCACGATACGCGATAATCTGAAGTGGGGAAACGAAAGCGCGACGGACGATGAAATAATGGAGGCGGTTGACTGCGCGTGCGCGGCCGACGTCATCGGCGCAAAGAGCGGCGGCCTTGACGAACAGGTGGAGCAGGGCGGCAAAAACTTTTCCGGCGGGCAACGCCAAAGGCTTACCATAGCGCGCGCGATGGTGGGCAAGCCGCAGATTTTGATATTGGACGACAGCGCTTCCGCTCTCGATTACGCGACGGACGCACGCCTGAGGAAAAATTTGCGCACGCTCGATTATTCGCCGACGGTTTTTATAGTTTCGCAGAGGACAAGCTCCATACGCCACGCTGATAAGATTCTCGTGCTCGACAGCGGCAGGCTTGTGGGCGTAGGCACTCACGACGAGCTTTTGGTGACGTGCGGGGCGTACAAAGAGATATACAATTTGCAGTATGCGGGGGAGGGCGCGTGATATGGCAAACTCGATTCCGCCGAAGGTGATTTTAAAAAGGGTATTGCGGCAGTTGAAGGGATACGGCGCGGAAATAGCTCTGTCTGTGCTGTTCGCCCTTATAACTGTTGCGGGAAATCTCCTCGTGCCCATTTTCATAGGCAACGCGATAGATTGCATAATTGCGGCGGGCAGGGTGGATTTCGATAAAATTTATGTATATTTCGCCCTGATAGGCGCGACGGTCGGCGTTACCGCGATAGCCCAGTGGCTTTTGAGCTTTATAAACAACCACATAACGTTCAGCGTAGTCAAAAACTTGCGCGGGCAAGCCTTTGCGCATATTCAGGTATTGCCGCTCAGCTATATAGACGGACATTCCTACGGCGACGTCGTTTCGCGGTGCATAGCCGACGTGGAACAATTCGCCGACGGCCTCTTGCTGGGCTTTACACAACTTTTCACGGGTGTTCTGACCATTTTGGGCACGCTGGTGCTCATGGCGATATACAATTGGATAATCGCTTTGGCCGTATTTTTCATAACTCCGCTCTCGCTGTTTATAGCGCGGTTTATTTCAAGCCGCACCTACAAGCTGTTCAAAAAGACTTCGGCGATACGCGGCGAGCAGACGGCGTTTATAGAAGAGATGATAGGCAACCTGAAGGTGGTAAAGGCCTTCGGCAGAGAGGACGAAAACAAGAGTAAATTCGACGATATAAACGGGGAACTGACCAAAGCCTCGCTCTCTTCCATATTTTATTCGTCTCTCACCAACCCGTGCACGCGGTTTGTAAACGCCATAGTTTACGCCGCGGTGGCACTTTCCGGCGCGTTGACTTTGATATATCCCTCTGTGCTTCCCGTGGCTTTCGGCATAGGCAAACTGACCACGCTGTTGGGGTATTCCAACCAATACACCAAGCCTTTCAACGAAATTTCCGAAGTTATTACGGAGTTTCAGAATGCGATCGCGTGCGCGGGCAGAGTGTATGAATTTATCGACAGCCCCGCGCAGATACCCGACTCCTTAGGCGCGGCGACGCTTGAAAACGTAAACGGCAACGTGGAGTTTTGCGGGGTGGATTTCTCCTATGAGGAAGATAAACCGCTTATAAAAAATCTGAACATAAGGGCTGGAGCGGGAAAAAGGATAGCCATCGTCGGGCCGACGGGGTGCGGAAAAACGACGCTTATCAACCTTTTGATGAGGTTTTACGACCCTCAAAGCGGAAGTATCATGGTGGATGGGAAGGACACAAAAGAGGTCACGCGCAAATCACTTAGAAAGTGTTACGGCATGGTATTGCAGGATACGTGGCTTAAAAGCGGCACGGTTTTGGAAAATATCACAATGGGTAAACCTTCGGCAACGCGCGAAGAGGCGGAGCAAGCCGCGCGGGCTACGTTTGCCCACAACTTCATAATACAGCTTCCCAACGGATACGATACGGTTATCGGCGAGGACGGGGGGAATCTTTCCCAGGGACAAAAACAGCTGCTTTGCATTACGCGCATCATGCTGTGCCTGCCGCCGATGCTTATACTCGACGAGGCGACTTCCTCTATAGATACGCGCACGGAACTCAAGATCCAGCAGGCCTTCCGCAAACTCATGGAGGGGCGCACAAGCTTTATCGTTGCGCACAGGCTTTCCACGATAAAGGAGGCCGATCTGATCCTCGCCATGAAGGACGGAAAGATTTTGGAGCAGGGCACGCACGAAGAGCTTATGGCAAAAGGCGGCTTTTACTGCAATCTATATAACAGTCAATTTGCAAGTTAAAATAAACAGGAGCGACTATGTTACAAGTCAATAACGTTTCACTGCAATACGGCAGTAAAAAACTTTTCGAGGACGTAAACTTAAAATTCACCAAGGGCAACTGCTATGGAATAATCGGCGCAAACGGCGCGGGTAAATCTACCTTTTTAAAGGTTCTTAGCGGGGAAATAGAACCCAACAAGGGAGAAGTCATCCTCGACAAGACGGAGCGTATGTCCGTTCTTATGCAAAACCAAAGCGCGTTTGACGGCGTTACGGTGTTGAGGGCGGTCATGCTCGGCCACAAGCGGCTCGTGCAGATAATGGACGAAAAGGACGCACTTTACGCAAAAGCGGATTTTTCCGAAGAGGACGGCGTGCGTGCAAGCGAGCTCGAAAGCGAATTTGCCGAGCTCGGCGGTTGGGAAGCCGAATACGAGGCGCAAACCCTTCTCAACGCCCTCGATATTGGCGAGGAATTTTATTATACTATGATGGCCGACCTCGACGCAAAGCGCAAGGTAAAGGTATTGCTCGCGCAGGCGCTTTTCGGAAATCCCGATGTGCTTTTATTGGACGAGCCCACAAACAACCTCGATATAAAGACGGTGCGCTGGCTGGAAAATTATCTTTTGGACTTTGAAAACACCATAATCATAGTCTCGCACAACAGGCATTTCCTCAATAAGGTGTGCACGCATATCTGCGACGTGGATTTCGGGAAGATCAACATGATGCTCGGCAACTATGATTTCTGGTATGAAACAAGCCAGCTTCTCGCGCGTCAGCAGAAAGACCAGAACAAGAAAAACGAGCAGAGGGCAAAGGAATTGCAGGAGTTTATTGCCCGCTTCGCCGCGAACGCTTCCAAGTCCAGACAGGCAACCTCGCGCAAGAAGGAGCTTGAAAAACTCACAATAACCGATTTCAAGCCCTCTCTCAGAAAATATCCCTATATCGATTTCAAATTCGAAAAGGAAATAGGCAACGATATTTTAATGGTGGAGGGGCTTACCAAGAAGGGATACTTCGAGGACGTGTCCTTTACCGTTCAGCACGACGAAAAAATAGGCATTGTGAGCGATAAGTCCACGACCATTTCCATGCTTTACGATATTTTGATGGGCAAGGCGGAGCCTGACAGCGGCACTATACGCTGGGGGAAAACCATTTCGGCTTCCTATTTTCCCGAAAACAACAACAGCTATTTCCAGGGTTGCGATTTGACGCTTGTGGAGTGGCTCAGCCAATTCTCTTCCGACCATTACGAAGAGTTTTTGCGCGGCTGGTTGGGCAGAATGCTCTTTTCCGGCGAGGAAGCGTTGAAGCAGGCCAAGGTGCTTTCTGGCGGAGAAAAGGTCAGGTGCATGCTTGCAAAGATGATGCTCGAGGGCGGGAATTTCCTCATCTTCGACGAGCCTACAAACCACCTCGACCTCGAATCTATCACCGCGCTCAACAACGGGATGAAGAATTTTAAAGGTTGCATGCTGTTTACTTCGCACGACCAGGAGCTTATGAATACCGTCGCGAACAGGATAATAGAGATCAACGGCACCAAGAAATTCGATAAGAACGTCACTTATGACGAATATCTCGATTTGATTTCCAAGTGAGAGTGCGCCCATTCGACTTAAAACGACAAGATATTGCAAATATTTTACAATAATATTTTAAAACTGTACAAAAATCACTTTACATTTACAATTTTGTGTATTATAATTCTCTCACAATCAATTTGAGGGAGAAATATTTATGAATGCGGCTAAAATTGTAATTTTGGAAAATAACGAAGGATTTTTGAGCGAACTTAAAACGGTATTCGAAGGCGACAAGGATTTCACCGTCTGCGGCGTAAGCGCCAACGGAAACGTGGGAATTGCGCTTTTAAATCAGTACAAGCCCGATGTTCTCATTGTCGATACCGTGCTTGCGGGTGAGGACGGATTCGGAGTGATGAATTACATAAAGGAAAACGGATTGGCGTGCTCGATTTTCGTCATCTCCAATTTCTCGGACGATAAGCTCGTCAGCAAGGCCATTATGCGCGGAGCAAAATATTATTTTGTAAAGCCCGTCAGCGCGACGACTGTGTGCGAGAGAATGAAAGAGGTGTTGGAGGAGCAATCGCCGGAGTATCTCGTTTCGCCTCAATCGAGGGACAGGCGCAGGGTCAGCACTCTCGACGAAAAGATAAGCAACATATTTATATCCATCGGCATTCCTCCGCATATCAAGGGC
This sequence comes from uncultured Clostridia bacterium, assembly GCA_947629695.1. Classification (GTDB taxonomy): domain Bacteria; phylum Bacillota; class Clostridia; order Christensenellales; family Borkfalkiaceae; genus Coproplasma. The sequence continues at coordinate 21,588 of CANREQ010000008.1, forward strand.
TATCAATATTTGCGTGAGGGCATAAAGATGACTATCGAAAACCCCGCCATTATAAACAACGTGACAAAGGAACTCTATCCCAACATCGGCGCAAAGTACAACACTTCCGCCAGCAAGGTTGAAAGGGCTATCCGCCACGCGATAGAAGTCGCATGGAACAGGGGAAGGGTGGAAGCCATAAACGCAATTTTCGGCGTGCGCGTGTACATAGGAAGCGAAAGGCCGACCAATTCGGAGTTTATCGCTCTCGTTGCCGATAAACTCATTTTGGAAGGGTTGATGTAATCGGTTTGAATGTTAAAATTACATAAAATTGCAAGACTTTTGCGGAGATTGATAAAATTTTTCAGTCTCCGCAATACTTTTTGTGCCAAATTTTAATTGTTGCCTTGACTTTTTTGCCTTTATGCTATAATATTATCGTGTATAATTCTATAAACAATTTAGACGGTTTAAAGTGAAAAGTAAAAAGAAATTCACGGAACAACTGAATAGGTCTACTATTTTCAGGGTCATAGCAATTGCTCTCGTAATAGTTCTTATCGAGGTGATAGCCGGCATATGTATTTTTACGTGGTCGTCAAACCTCACATATAAGCACGATTATCTCGAGTACGGTGAAAAATCCCAATCACTCGCCGCAAAGATCACGGAAAGCTTCGGCGACAGGATAGACGATTTGGAAAAGGATCCCGAAGTCAGGCCGCTTATCATGCAGGCCTTGGAGGACAGCGGCGCGTTCGACGATTACGTCGTGCTTGCACAGGCCCAGGGCGGGCGCGTCCTCGGCGACGACGGAATACTCACGGGTAATTTAAGGAATAATTACAACCTGCAATATAACGAAGTGGGCAGGGCGGCGGTAGGCGGTAAAGTCTATCTCTTCAGCCCCGCGACTCTCGGGGACAGCAGTTATTGTATAGCCGGCCTCGTAGATTACACCGCGCGCGACGCCAACATAAGGAATCTGCGCGGCAACGTCGCGGCGGTGCTCATCGTGGCGGGCGTATTGTGCGTGGCCGCGCTCGTCGCTTACGCGATCTGGAACGGCAACCGCACATTGCACGGCAAATACAAATACAAGCTGACTATCGATAAGTCCGGCATGATAAGAAAGCGCAGTGCGAATTTCCGCACGCTGTTCGACTCTATCGCCCAGCTCCAGCCCGCGTCGTCTTTCGACAGGGAAAGTTACAGCCTTGTGCGTCTGCCCGCGCAGGAGGGCGATAAGCTCGTTGCGATGCGCCGCGGCGTTATGGGCAAAAATTACGTAAATATTTACGGAAGCGACATACTAAACGCCGATTCTTTTGTGCAGGCTTCGGGCTCAAACGGGATGGATTTTGATGATTATTCCTCGTTTTCGAAGGTTTTCGAAGGTTTTGCCGCCAAGGGCAAGCGCACGTTGATAGGCATAATGCTCATCTCCAATCTCGAGCAGATAAAGACGCTTTTCGGCAAGCAAATGGCGCAGGATATTCAGCGCATAGTCGTCAAGAAAGTGCGCGAGAAATTCACCTACGTCTTTGAGCTCGATTTTGCGAGCATAGGCGTCGTTTATCCGGACGGCAAAAAGCTGGATATTTTGATGTCGGAAATGGAGGATATATACCGCTACATATCCGCTCCTATCAAAATGGACGACAACCTGTTCACGATAGAGTTGAAAACGGGCTTTGCCATGTGCGACGCGTCGATGGAGTCGCTGTCCTTCGAGTACGCTATAAAGGCGGCGGAGGCCGCCCGCCAGCGCGTTATAGACTCCAATTTGGCGGAATATATCATATATCACGAATCGCAGAAGAAGCTGTACGCCAAGTATTTTATAAAATACGATATAAAGCAGATGCTCTCCGAAGGCGCGTTTGAAATGGAATACCAGCCGCAATACAATATCAAGGCGGAGAGGATAGAGGGCTTCGAAGCGCTGTTTCGCGTAAAGAAGAGCTGGAATGTCAACGTCGATACATTCTCTTTCATAACCTATGCGGAGCGCACGGGCGCGATGGTCCAGCTGGGCGATTTCATATTCGATACGGGTATGCAGTTTGCAAAGCGCATAGAGAGCAAAAACGTCTCCGTCTCGCTCAACGTTTCGCCTGTACAGCTCATGCAGGCCGGCTTTACGGAAAACTTCATAAATCTTTATAAGAAATATGATTTAAAACGCGGCTCTATCTGCGTGGAAATTACCGAAAGTTTCCTGATGACCAACTACACCGAAACGCTCAAAAAGCTTGAAATTCTTACTTCAAACGGCATTGCGGTGCATCTTGACGACTTCGGCACGGAATATTCCTCGCTTCTCTACATCAAAAAACTGCCTATATCCACAATAAAAATAGACAAGGAATTTGTCAAAGACGTTTTAAATAGCAAGGAAAGTCAGGCCATAATCAGGTTCATCACAAGCATAGCCAAGCTGTTGAATCTCACTACGATTTGCGAAGGCGTGGAGACCCCGCAGGAGTTCGACATGCTTAAATATCTGGAGTGCGATACAATTCAGGGCTGGCTCATCGGCAAGTCAATGAAATCGGACGACGCGAGCGCAATAATCGATACTTTCGATTATAAAAAGGTGGTGGAAGCCCACAAAGCCAAATCCGCCGCGGCCGCCCAACCGACAGGCAAACCGCCCGTCAGATAACCCGAAAAAGCCGTAAAACTCAAAACAAACCGACATTTATTCAAAATTTCCCTGTCGCCGCATAAAGGAAAAAGGCGCGGGTCAAGCAAAAACGGAGGAAGCGTAATGATAAAATCGCTACTTGAAACGCAAACGGAAAACTCGCTCAATCTCGATACGGGCGTGTATATATTGCTTGTCGCACTGTTTGCGGTATTCTGCATAGTCGCAACGGTATTTTTAATATTGGGTATAAAGCGCGACCGCAACCGTATAATCGCGGAAAAATTCAAAATCCGTCAGCTTGACAGGCTCGGCTTCGAGGAAATGATCAAGCACAAGTACGACATAGCGCGCGACGACACGCACTTTACCGTAATGTTATTGCGCATAGACGGCTATGAAAACCTCAAAAGCTCGCTTGGTGAGCGGCAGGCAATAAAGATCCGCCAGCAGATAAAAGACAGGCTTGTGCGCGTAATTCCGCACGGTTCCAAGATATGCGACTACGACGAGGACAGCATTGCGATGTTCATCGAAGAGCATATGGATAACAAAGGCATAACCACACTTGCCGGCTTTGCCATAACCGAGTGCAACAAGACGATAACCCTTCTGACGCGTGCAAAGCTTGTCGTTAACGTCAACATCGGCATAGTCAGCAATAACGAGTTCAGCCCCGACGCGGTCAACATGTTGCAAAATCTGGAGATCGCGCTCTCAAACGCGCGGAGGGGCGGGCTCAACAAATTTTCGATATATTCCGAAGAGCTTGCGGAAATGCAAACCGAAGAGTATAAGCATTACCAGGAAATCAAAGAGGCAATATCGGGTCACCAATTCACGCTGTACTACCAGCCTATTTACGACATTTCGGCCAACAAAATTGCGGGTTTCGAGTCGCTTGTGAGGTGGAACCACCCCACGCTCGGCGTGTTATCCCCGGACAAATTTCTCCCGATAATGGAGCAAACGGGCGACATCGATTGGATAGGCAGTTGGGCGTTCGACGCGCTTTTGGAGCGGGAGACGAAGTATTTCAAAGATCACCCTACCGAGCAGGACGTAGTCTTTTCGATGAATTTATCGCCAAAACAGCTGATGTACCCGCACCTTGCCGAGGAGTTCCGCAAGATCTACAAAAAGTATCGCATTCCGGCGCGCAACATCTGTATGGAGATAGTGGAATTTGCGGTATTTGACAAAGTGCCGGAAGTGTCGTCCAACATACTCAAACTCCAGCAAATGGGCTTTAAAATCGCTATTGACGATTTCGGGCTGGAGATGTCGTCGCTCAAAATGCTTGAGGATTTAAAGTTCGATTGGGTCAAGCTTGACAGGAAATTCATCGAGCAATCGCAGGATGATTTCCTCATAAACGGCGTCGTGGAGACGTTGGTAGGCTTTGCGGCTCAGAAAGGATTTGCGATAGTGGCGGAAGGCGTAGAGGACGAAGTCGTGCGCGACTATATAAAGGAATTAAAGATAGGCTATGGGCAGGGCTATTTTTACGGCAAGCCCCTTCCCCCGGAAGAGTATAAGATATAATGAGGCTCCCCTTTCCAAAGGGGAGCTGTCTGCATAGCAGACTGAGGGGATAACAGTGGAACCCAAATACAATAAAAACTTAATACACAATGCAAGGGTTCTTCGTAAAAATATGACTAAGGAAGAACGCCATTTATGGTTTGATTTTCTCAGAGAGTATCCTGTGAAGTTCAGACGGCAGGCAGTATTAAACAGATATATTGCAGATTTTTACTGCCCTACGGTGAAATTGATTATTGAGTTAGATGGTTCCCAGCATTTTGAAGATAAGGGGATTGAATATGATAAAAAGCGTACGGAATTTCTCGAGCAATATGATTTGACCGTAATGAGAATTCCAAATAATTTGATACATACAAAATTCAGATATGTTTGTGAAGCTATCGACATATATGTAAGGGGATTTTTGGGACAATTGGATTGAAATTTTTTGAATACAATCCCCTCAGTCACCTTCGGTGACAGCTCCCCTTACTAAGGGGAGCCTTTCTTCTCGCCCCGCCAAGGCTCCCCTTTCCAAAGGGGAGCTATCTGCTTGCAGACTGAGGGGATAACAAAGCCCCCCCCAAAAAAATTTGTTAAGAGTAACAAAAAATGGGAATAGTGGCAAGCGCATGCGCAAAAAAATTAAAAAAAATCACAGAAAATGAAAAAATTTTAAAAATCTATTGACAAAATCAAAATTTTGTAATAAATTATTAGATGTAGAGTAAATAAACAGAGCTTCAAAAAATAGCTTTTATGTCAATAGCAAACTGCTTGAAAGGGCAGGACGCAAAACTTAAGAACCTAAGGGGCGAATAAATCGCTTACGGTTGTCAGTTGCCAGAGCTAACTTATCCGTTCCTAGAAATGGTATAAGCTTTGGCTATTTTGCTATTTTGGGTGCAAGCGGGCAAAAGGGGACGTGCGGTGAAATGGAACAAACGGCTAAAAATACTGCGGATATCCAAAGTAATAATACCAATTGCCCTTGCCGTGTCACTCTTGTTTGCGGGCTTTGCGGTATTCGCGCGTGAGGCGGAAAACTTCGTCGTCCACGTCACCGAGCCCGACGACGTAAAACTCCTTTTGGATTATGATGAGAACTTCACCAACCCGACGACTCACCTCGTAGTTCCCATAAGAGGGAGATATGACGACGCCACTTATACCCCCAATCAAAAGAGCTATTCAAGCATAAAGGATTTTGATACAAACTTACCTAACGATATAGCGCAATACGACGGTTTGCATACCATATTTAATTTGACGGAGCGTATTTCCTTTTTTTCGTTCAGTTTTTATGTAATGAATGATTCCGACCGAGCCGTCGATATAGAGGCAAGCCTCGATATAGACGAAGTGACGGTGGCGGATAAAAACAGCGCACACCACGTAGACGGCGCAACTCGCGTAATGATTTTAGAGGGAAAACCTCTTTTATCCGAAGAAACTTACACCATATATAAACTTCCCGAACCCGACCCCGCTTTGGAAAACGCGGCAGGGGGGCTTGGAGAGGTGGAATACAACACCGATAACGTCAAGTTCTTTGAAAGTTCGGATTGTGTATTTACCCGCCAAGGAGATAATTGTTTTAAGAGTATCGATATCGGCGAAAAACTTCGCTATACCGTTGTTGTTTGGCTTGAGGGGTGGGACCCCGATTGCATAGACGAAGTCCGCTACGATAAAATGAAAATGAGCTTTAATTTCCGGGGTTATTGATACAAAAAACAAAAAATTTAATATAAAAGTTGATTTTACCCTACGGGCAAAATCAACACAGAGAACTACGTACTCTGTGTTGCTGAATATTTATCAGCCTGTAGGTTATCTGAAAATTTAAACGGAAACGTTTGATATTTTATGATAATATAAAGGAGAATGAATAAATATGAAAGCAACAAAGAAAATCGTAGGTGCGGCATGTGCCTTGGTTGCAGCAGTGGCTTTATCCGCGGGCTCGACCTTTGCATGGTTCGCGCAAAACGCCAAGGTAACTGTTACGGGTGTTAAAGTGCAGGCAACAGTTCCTACTAACATCTATATTGAGAACGGTTATAAATCTATCGTTAATGATGTTAATAAGACAGCAATAGATTATTCGGAAGACAAAACAAAAACCGGTAAGTATCAGGCGTTAACCCCCGCGGCGATTACAACATCTGCAATATCGGCTGGTGTAGAAGGTGCGGCGATTGATTTAAGCGGTAAAACCGGTAGCGCTTCAGCATCTTCCGTGAATGAATCTTCTGGCGCTTTGGACTTGTGGCTTTATACATCGCCCGCGTTAGACGACGATAATTGGGCAACAAAGCCTACACCTATCGATCCCGGTTCTCCTAAAAAACTTGATTTGGTAGGCAAGGCGAAGATTGATAGTCAGGATGCTGCTAAATTTACTTGGGACGAAACGAGCAAAGCGGCATCGGGCACCAATGAGGACTATGTTGCCATATATGATATGACATTGGCTAACAAGGCAGCGGCTGTCGGCATAAATGCGACTGTAACCGTAACTTCACAGTCGGGTGACGAAACTGTTACATTCCTCAGAGTTGGGTTCGTTGTAGGTACGCAGACGGAAGCTGCGGGTGCAATGACATATAATTATTTCAGTATTGAAAATGATGATGCTACTGCACTTGTAACAGGTAGCGGCGGTACATTTACATACAATAATCTTATTGCAAGTTTTACCCGTGATACGGTTGCAACGGTTACATTCCTTGTATGGTATGATGGTAACGATAGCGATTGCTTCGTAAACCATGCTAAGGTTACCAATGCGATTACAGTTGACATTACATTTAATGCTGCTACGTAATTAAATTCTAAATTCATTTTGTTCATATAGTTTTAATAAACTATGCTCCGCGCGCTCTCTTGCGGGAGTGCGCGGAAATATAAAATAATATTAGGGGGAAATGAACAAAAATTATGAAAGCAACAAAAAAGATCGTAGGCGCGGCATGCGCTTTGGTTGCGGCAGTAGCTTTATCCGCCGGCTCAACCTTTGCGTGGTTTGCGCAGAACGCGAAAGTAACTGTCACGGGTATAGAGGTACAGGCTACTGTTCCTACAAATATCTATATTGAAAAGGCATATAAATCTTTAGTTGATGACGTAAACAAAACAACTATTGGTTTTGATAGCGAATCGGCAAAATTTGCCGCTTTGAATCCTGTGGCTGTTTTAACGAAAGCTGTAGAAAGTAATGGAGAAGCGTTGGATTTTTCGACTTCACAGGGTAGCGGCGAAGCGACGGAAATAACGAATAGTGAGGGTGCTTTGAGTTTATGGCTTTATACTGCACCTCCATTCCCCGCAACCGGAGCCCCCGATGATAATTGGGCGGTTGTTCCTACGCCTACAGCTCCCGGTTCACCTAAAAATCTTGACCAGGTTGGAAAAGGTAAAATCGATAGCAAAGAAGGCATAAAGTTTGCTTGGGACGCAACGGGTAAATCCGGAAATGTTTCGGAAACCGACGATAAGTACATTGCATCGTATGATTTTACGTTGGCAAACAAGTCAACGCCTACGCCGATAAATGCGACGGTTACCGTAACGCCTCAAACTACCGACGAAACTGTTACTTTCTTAAGGACAGGGTTCCTTGTGGGCACGCAAAGTGCAGAAAGCGGTCCAATGACATATAATTTCTTCAGTATTGCCAATGATGGTGCAACTAAGCTCACTGCGGGCACTGAAGGAACATTTACATATAGTTCTCTTATTACAAATTTTGCCCGTGATACAGTTGCTACAATTACATTTTTCGTATGGTATGACGGCAATGACAGTGATTGTTTCGTAAACCACGCTAAGATTACTAACGAAATAGCTGTTAAAATAACATTTGACGCGACCGTTTGACAGCGAGTTGATATTTGATTTGAAATTTTAATATAGTTTTTTCCAAAACTATATCCCACGCACTCCCTTGCGGGAGCGCGTGGGTGAATATAAAAAATCATTATAAGGAGAAAATGAAAATAAAATGAAAGCAACAAAGAAAATCGTAGGCGCGGCATGTGCCTTGGTTGCGGCAGTTGCATTGTCTGCGGGCTCGACTTTCGCTTGGTTTGCACAAAATGCCAAAGTAACTGTTACCGGCGTTGAAGTGAAAGCGAGCGTTCCTACCAACCTCTATATTGAGAAGGGATATAAGTCAACGGTTAATGATGTAAACTTGACGACCATTAAATTCGACGATGAATCAGCAAAATTAAAAGCTTTAACGCCTGCGGCGGTTTTAACCGCTGATGTTACGGAAAGTGATACAGGTGTTGACCTTACCGGCAAGGAAGGCGACGAGGTTAAATCTTATAAGGACACAGAGGGTTCTTTTGACTTGTATTTGTTTACGGCTCCCGACGCAACTGTTGCCGGTAAGTGGGAAACGGCTCCTACCCCCCTATCGCCCGGCAAACCTAAGGATTTGGTGCAGATAGCAAAGGGCAAAGTCGATAGCACCGACGCCGCTAAATTTGCTTGGGATGAAACTGAAGGCAATAGAGATGCTGATGCTAAGGTTACAGCAGCTGATTGTATTGCGACATTTGATATGACCTTGGCAAATAAAACGAATGCAATAGGTATTTCGGCGACTGTTGATGTTACGGGTACAACCGATGACGAAACTTTAACATTTGTAAGGACGGGCTTCCTTGTCGGCGTACAGGACAATGACACTGACGAAACTATGACTTATAGCTTTGTGAGCCTTCCAAATTCAAGTGTGATTAGCGGTACTACTACACAATTTGTGTATAATAATCTTATTGCAAGTTTTAATGGAAACACAATTGCGACAGTTACATTTATGGTTTGGTTTGACGGCAACGACACCGATTGTTTCGTTAACCACGCAAAAACGGTTGATGATATTGAATTTTCAATAACCTTCAACACTGCTGCCGGTGCTGTACCCGGGGGTTGATAAAACAAATAATTACATATAAAAAAGTGGCGGATATTTCTCCGCCATTTTTTTATGCCGCATAGGACAGGGGGACCCGTTCGACTTCATTCGCTGTCGCTCACTCCGCTCAGGGTGACGCCGGGAGCAAGTGGTGACGTCTCTATCAAGTTGACAGGCGGGGTGCGGTGACGGTTGATATATCTTCCAATAATATACAATATTACATAAATATACGGCAAAAATTTAATTTTTTATCAAAAAAAATTTATAATAATATTGATTTACTTTCTTTTATGTGTTAGAATAAGAAAGGTATAATGTAATCACTTGAGGAAATTCGTTCTATGGAAGAAAATCAACAGCTTTCAAATGAAAACAAAAAGGGCCTTTCCCCTAAGGCCAAGAAAATTTTAAATATTGCGGTCGATATTGTTTGCGGCATAATCTTGGTGCTCGCGCTTATTATCGCCGTATCCACTATAACGTCCCGCGCCAAGGGCTACGACCAATACACGGAAATTTTCGGAAGAGCTTATCTCGCCGTTCAATCGGATTCAATGAAGGAAGATTTCAGTACTCATGAAGTCAAAAGCGATAATTTTTCCAAGGGCGATTTGATTGTAATCAAAACCTTGAATGAAAGCGAGATTAAAAAACTTAAAGTCGGGGACGTAATCACTTTCCAGACCAACAGAATTTCCGACGATGGCAGAATGGTTCTCAATACCCACCGTATCGTGCGCATTAGCGGCACGGAAGGCAACGCCACCGCATTCTATACAAAAGGCGATAACAACGCCGTGGAAGATCCCGGATTTATCCTGCCTTCCGACGTCGTGGGCGTTTTCCAAGGCAAGG
>CANREQ010000009.1 GCA_947629695.1 uncultured Clostridia bacterium
ACTACGGAATTAAGTCGCCTATGTCAAAGGTAACATTGCCCCACTACGAAATAAAGAAGGGCAAAGCGTTTACCAAAGCCGACGAAAAGACTATAATCGAATTTTGCAGAGCCAATCCGCAATATGCGGGTAATTCCGCAATTTTGGTGTTGCTTTACACCGGTATGCGCGTAGGCGAACTGGCGACTATGACTTGCGACGATAAATTCATATATTGCAAGTCCGAGAAAACGCGAAAAGGCTATGCGGAGGTTATAAGAAAAATTCCCATTTCACCGATGTTGCGTAAGGTAATGCCGCTGATTGATTTTGAAAAGGCAAGGACGACCGGCCGACATACCGTAAGGGACGCAGTTAAAAGAATTTTTCCGGAAAGACATACGCACGAACTGCGATACACTTTCATCACAAGGGCGAAAGAGTGCGGCTGCAATCCCGAACTTGTGATGGCGTGGGTAGGACACGAATACGACGCTGACGTTAAGACGTCAAAGGTTGACAGGGGTTATACAGACTACTCGCAAGAGTATATATTGCAAGAGATTAACAAAATAGACTACAAACTGTAAGCTACTCACAAAAACACCGATTTTAAGATGATGGTGCATCGCAAAAACTCCGCAAACTGCGCACTTCCTTTTAATGGGGTCCCCGCAAATCGCAGTGTAACGAGATTTGTGGGGAGAAGGAGCCGCAGGCGTAAAAAGCAAAGAAGTTGCCCTTTTGGGGACAACTCCTCGCAAAATTCGCCTTGCGGCGACGTGGTGCCGCCGACAGGGGTTGAACCTGCACCCTCGCGGACAGGATTCTAAGTCCTGCGCGTCTGCCAATTCCGCCACGGCGGCATAAAAATGTTAAGTTTTCATTTTTATTGTGAATTTATATGTTAATTTCTTTCCGTCAAAAATTCTAAGTCCAGCGCGTCTGCCAATTTCGCCACAGCAGCAAATTTTTACTTTATGATTATACATTAAAAACGACGGTTAGTAAACATATTTTACCCAAGCTTTTTGCAAAATCGTTTTTATTTTGTTCCAAGGTGTGGTAAAATCATAACAGTCGGGCGTCCCGTCCGATAAAAATTTACGGCGGTGTTCGTTATGATCCACTCTTTGAGCGGCGGCGTGATAACTCTATACGACAAGATACTCTATGCGTTCGTGCAGATTGACGGGGAGGACGTCAAGCGCTGGTTTATTTCCCCTTTCCCCCGCATAAAGGCAGGCGATAAAGCCGTGGTGCCCGTTGGAAAATACGGCGAGGCCGAGGCCACCGTGCTCAGGGTGGAGTGCGTGACGGCGCAGACCGCGCCCTTTCCCGTTAAGCAAATGCGGGAGATTATCCGCCTTTTGCCCTAAAGGGTAAATTATGCTTGACTTGATAAGCTTGCGGCTGTATAATAGCTTTGTGCGGTTGCGCAAAAGCGCGGCGCATTATGCTAAAAGCGCGTAAGAAGCAGGAGAGAAAAGATGGAGTGCTTGGCTAAATACAAAGCCGTTCTCTTTTTAAGAAAGATACTTTCTTCCAAATTTCTTCCGTTCGTTTCGGCGGCGGTTGTCCTTTTGAATTACTACCTCGGCTGGGACGTCGTTTCGATTTGGTATTTCAGCCTGTTGGGCGTCGGGATTATGTTGACTTGCAAGGACGTATCCCCGATATTTTCCGTATTCATGCTGATGGGTCTGATGGTTTCCGAAAAAAACACGCCATCGATTATGGAGGGATTCAATACTTCCGATTATTACACCCGTCCCTATATACTCTCCCAGATGATAGTGGCGATAGCGTTGCTTGTCGGAATGGCCGTCGTGCGCATTGCGGAGAGCATAATATGTAAGCGTTTTAAGATAACGCCGATATTTATAAGTTTGGCCGTGTTTGTGGGCGTACTCTTCTTGAACGGCATTTTTTCGGAGTACTACACGGTGATGGATATAGTGTTTGCGCTATTCCTCGCCATCGTGTTCCTCGGCATTTTCTCCTTTGCTTGCGGCAACGTCCGCGCCGATGAAGATACTTACGAGAGGATAGCTTACTGCCTCCTCGCGCTCTTATCGGTGCTCGCTATAGAATTGGTTGTAAATTATATAAAGGACGGCGTTATAGTCAACGGGGAGATCGAACGCACAAGGATCCGCTTCGGCTGGGGCACATATAACAATTTCGGCCTGTATGCCACAATTTGTATCCCCGCGCCATTCTATTTGGCGGCCAAGCATAAAAACGGCTGGATTTTCTCCATAGTTTCGTTCATATCCCTCGCCGTGGCATGTTTTTCGATGTCGAGGCAGGTATGGCTGATGGGGAGCATTATTTACGTAGTTTCCGCGATCTGGCTTCTTGTTTGCGTAAAGGGAAGGGAGAGAATATTTAACTGCATAGTGTTCGGCGCGGCGGCCGTTACTCTTGCGATCTTGCTCGGCGCCATGCACAGACAGATATTCAAGCTGTTTTCCGACCTCGGCAATTCGTTTTCCACGGGAAGCGGGAGGACGGAATTGTGGAGAGAGGCAATGGAGAAATTCCTCAACTATCCCGTATTCGGCGGCGGTTTTTACAGCAGGACGCTATGGGTTTGGGGAGAATCGGGTTTTGCCAATATTCTGCCCCGCATGTATCACAACACTATTGTTCAACTGCTCGAGTGCAGCGGAATAGTGGGCTTCGGCGCATATTTCGCGCACAGGGCGACCACCGTCGTATCGCTGTTTAAAAATTTCACGGCGGACAGGTGCTTCGTCGCATTCGTTATCGCGGGCATACTGTTGACAAGCCTTCTCGATAACCATATTTTCTATCTGTTCCCGACCATAATATATTCCATGCTTTTGGGCGTATTCACAGTCGCCGAAAAGAGGGATCCTGCAGCGGAAACAGTCAAAAATTATATTAAAAAAAATAAAGAAAAGGAAATTCACGCCGCTTAAAACGGCGTTTTGAATCAAAACTGCGGAGGATTTTATGGAAGAAGAGGAAAAGGGCATTACCTTGGGGGATATATTCAAAGTAATATTCAAAAGAGTCTGGTGGGTGGTAGGCGTTACTGCCGCCGTGCTCATCGCGTTTGTGTGCGTTATACAATTCTGGTATAACCCCTCAAACCAAGTTTATTCGGCGCAATTCGAGCTGAGGTTGCCCTACGGAAACACCTATCCCGACGGCACGGCGCTCAGGCTTTCCGATTCCGTAATGCTTGAAAATCTCCGCATAATCAAGGCGGAGAGCTATCTCCCCGAGGAAGAGCGCACGGGCATTTTCAAGGATGTCGATATAGAGAAAATGGTGGAAGAGGACGATATTACTTTCACGCAGGTAATCGAGCAGTTGGAAGACGAATCGTATGTCTATCATAATTCCATAAACGTAGCAAAGAAATATTTTAAGGATGAAGACACGGCGGTTGCGTTTACAAAGGCGGTTGTCGAGTTCCCCGTGACCAAGGCGCGCTATCTCGTTCAGAATATAAACTATTACGAGAGGCTTACCAGATACGATACGTACACCACCTACGGGGAAAAGATAGCGACGCTCAATTCCCAAAAGGATTACATCTCCTCTGTTTATGCGGGTATAGCGAATGTGTTCGGCGGCGAGTATGTGCCCGCGGGGTTAGGCAGTACAAAGACGATAGCCGAATACCAGCGCGACCTCATCAACGTTTTCGACCAAACCGAGCAGGATTATATAAACAAGACCATAGCGGAGGAAAAATACTTCTTTAACGCACAGGAAATAAAGCGCAATAACGAGCTGGATATTTCCCTTGCGGAGGAAGAAATAGAAGATTATAATGAATTGCTTCAAGGGCAAAAAGAAGCGATGCAGGAAGTTATCGATAAATTGGGCACCGAAGAGGTATCCAAGCATGTCGAGGCCTTTAACGCCAAGATAGCCGACTATACGGAGCATATCATTTCCCTGCAACGCAATATAGAGCGTTGGAGAAAGCAAATAGAAAGGATAGACGCATACACCGCTTCTTCAGGCGAGGCCGCCGATAAAAAGGCCGCGTTCGATAAAACTCTGGGCGAAATCCGCGCGGAAATAGAGGAATGCACCGCGGAGATGGCGAAAGTCAACATCGCGACGTATAACGAAAAGGCGCAGGTCATCTACGTCAACAACAAGATAGAGGCAGAGGGCGGGTTGAATATCCTTCTCGCGGCAGTGATCGGACTGCTGATAGGATTTGTGCTCGTCAGCGTTGTAATTCTCATAATAGATCTCCCCGCATACAAGCGCGTGAAATACGCGCCGCCCGCGAACGGCGAAATTTCCGGCCAAACTCCCGAAGTGGACGTAGCGGCCGCCGAGGCTTCGGAAGTACAGAATGCAAAAGGCGAAGGGGAAGATAAATAACCGTTAAAATCTATTAAGGCGCTCCGACGGAAAGTTTTCTTTCCGTCGGAATTTATAAAAGGACGAATTTTCCGCGATAATTTTTTGCGGCGCGCCCTCAATTGCAAAAGGAAGAAGGACAACGGCAGATGGCTCCGTCAAAGGCAAAATTCAAGGCTGAAAACTGCATAACGGCGCTGTTTATTGCGGCAGAGACGGCGATATTCATCGCCTTTAACGTGCTGGTCGCGACGAGGCCGGACGATCCCGTATATCTCAAATATTCGGGCGTGCTCCTCTGCCTTGCCGCGTCCGCCGCTCTGTGCGCGTTTTACAAGTCGGACGCCGTTTTGCTCACCGCGGCAATAGCCTTTACGGCGGTCTCGGATTATTTCATCCTCGTCATCGATAAATTTTACGAGCTGGGGGTAACCACCTTTTTCATAGCGCAGTGCATTTACTTCTTCAGACTCTACAAGAACAGGTCCGACTTATTTATCGGGATAGGAAAGCTGAAATTGCGCGCGCTTTACCTCTCTGCCGCCGCCCGTTTGGTTGCGGCGATAATCGCCATCGTCGCTCTCGGGGTTGCGGTGGGACTATCTGCTCGTAATATGCTCGCTTTATTTCGCCATGCTCGTTTGCAATTGCGCGGACGCGTTTATAATTTGCGGCGGGGGGCTCAAAAACCTGTCCTTTGCGGTCGGGCTGTTGCTCTTCGTGTGTTGCGACGTGTGCGTGGGATTTCATAACTTCGGCTCCGCGCTCGGCGTGGCGCTGCCGCGCTGGCTGACGCTGTTCTCCCAATACGCCATATGGGAGTTTTATCTTCCCTCGCAGGTGCTCATAGTCTGCTCTTTGAGGCACGGCGGGTTGAACGGGCCGAAAAAAGCGCGAAGCGAGATGGTTTGCACAGAGGAAAATAGAACGGAGGAGGGTGAAGAAAAGTGAAAAATGCGCAAGTTAAGCAATTCAAAGCGCTCAACATAGCGCTCACCGCGCTGTTTGCGGCCGCGGTGACGGTCCTGATCATAACCTTTTGCATAGGCTTGCCGATATATTGCCGCTTTTTTTATTATATACAGATAAAGACCCTCGGCCTCGAGCAAAAGACGGGCTGGGATTATGCGACTATAAAGAGGGCGTATGACGAGGTGCTCAACTTCTGCACTCTGCCGGGCGGGCAGTTCAGCGCGGGTGCGCTCAGATTTTCCGAAGAAGGCGCGGCGCACTTTGCCGATTGCAAGGTGTTGTTCAGCCTCGATTTCTGGCTGATGTTGAGCTCGGCGATAGTGACTGTCGCTTTGGCCGTTCTGAATAAATTGAAGATAATAACCATCTTGAAACCCTTGGGGCACAGGGCGTATTTTTATTCGGCGATAGTCGCCGTCGCCCTGCCATTGATAATCGGCGTGCTGTGCGCGATAGATTTCGACAAGGCGTTTGAGGTGTTCCATACGATATTTTTCCCGGGCAAGACAAATTGGGTGTTCGATTGGCGGTACGACGAGATAATCCTCGTCATGCCTGAGCAATTCTTCATGAACTGCGCCATTATTATAGGCGTATTTCTCGTCGCCATATCGGCGGGGCTCATCGTAGCGGACGTCATATTGTGCCGCAGGGATAAAAACAGGAGCATGGAAGGGCGGGAAGAATAAAAAAATAAGCCCTTGCGCGCCATAAATTGCGGAAAGCGGGTTGATTAAAATCAAGCCGTGTGATATAATCTTACCGTCGGAGGGCGCAAAGACTTTCCGGCGATAGGGGAGGTTTATAAATGAAAGAGCAAAGTGTTGTTACCGATCTGCGCAGAAAGGTTTTTGCCGAAGTCTCGCGCGTGGCGTTCGATTCCGATAACATAGCCGACGATATCGAGGCTATACCCTACAAGATAACTCCTTCGGAAGAGCCCGTCTACAGGGAGAGCATTTACCGCGAAAGGCAGATAGCGGCGGAGCGCGTGCGCCTCGCCATGGGTCTGTCTCTTCGTCCCGCAAACAAGCCCGTGCATATAACCGCGGGCATAAACGCGAGCAATATCTCTGACCAGTATTACGAGCCGCCCCTCATGCAGGTCATACCCTCGGCGTGCGACAAGTGCCCGGACAACGAATACGAAGTTACGAATATGTGCCGCAATTGCGTGGCCCATTCCTGCATAAAGAGTTGCCCCAAGGGCGCGATTTCCATAGTCAACGGAAAATCCTTTATAGATAAGTCCAAGTGCATACGTTGCGGCAGGTGCAAGGCGGCTTGCCCTTACGACGCGATCGCCCACAAGGTGCGCCCCTGCGCCCAGGCTTGCGGGATTAAGGCAATATCCTCCGACGAGTACGGAAGGGCGCATATAAACAACGATATATGCGTCGCGTGCGGGCAGTGTATGTCGGCTTGTCCCTTTGGCGCGATAGCCGATAAATCGCAGATATTCCAGCTCATACAGGCCCTCAAAAAGGGAGATAAGATAATAGCCGCCGTCGCCCCGGCGATCGCGGGGCAGTACGGGCCCAAGGCGACGCTCGCAAAGATAAAGACGGCGCTCATGAAACTCGGCTTCGAGGACATGTACGAGGTAGCCGAGGGCGCGGATTTGGGCTGTATAGCCGAGGCAAATCACTATGTAAACGAAGTTGCGACGGGCAAACTGCCCTTCCTTTTGACCAGCTGTTGCCCCGCATGGGCGGTGCTCGCCAAGACGCAATTCCCCGATTTCGTGGACGAAGTCTCGCAGGAGCTCACCCCGATGGTCGCGACGGCGCGCAAGATAAAGGAGCAGGTTCCCGACGCGCGCGTGGTATTCATAGGCCCGTGCGCGGCCAAAAAGTTGGAGGCCATGCGCACGTCCATGCGCAGTTTCGTCGATTTCGTGCTGACGTTTGAAGAGCTTGCGGGTATGTTCGCCTCCCGCGATATAAAGGTGGAGGAGCTGGAGGAAACGCCCCTGCGCATAACGCACACGACGGGCGCGGGCAGAGGCTACGCCGTAGCGGGCGGGGTCGCCGCCGCGATAGAGCGCACGATAAAGGAGTATTACCCCGAGACCGAAGTCAACATTTACCACGCCGAAGGGCTTGCGGACTGCAAGAAGATGCTGACAATGGCAAAGGCGGGCAAGATAAAGGGGTGCATGATAGAGGGCATGGGCTGTCCGGGCGGTTGCGTCGCGGGCGTAGGCACAATTATCCCGCCCGAAAAGGCAAAAATTTTGGTGGAAAACTTCTCCAAGGCGAGCGAATCGCAGATACCCAAAGAGGAGTGGCTGGAGTTTGCGGAAAGGCTCACCAAGATGAAGTGACCGCGCAAAATCGCTTAAAGACAAAATATGCGCCGCGCTGATAAAGCGCGGCGCTTTTGCATATTTTTGAAAATCAGGAGACCGAGAGATTGACGGTTATCATATAATCCCTGTCGGGGTCTATGGAGTTGAGGCGGTCCTCCGCCTTGTTCAGAATGAGCTTTTGCCTCTTTTGTATCATGGAAGTCACGTTGCTCTGCACCGCTTTTTCCGCCGATTGCGGATAGGTGCCGGAAAGCGCGCAACGCAGATAGAATTTAATTTCGCCCTTCCCCACCGTTACCGTTACGGAATAATCTATCTTACAATCGCTGTAGCCCGAATGGGGATAATCGTATCCGCCCGTAAAATAATTCGCGAGGGACTGCATCTCGGAGCGCACTTTGCCCTCGTCCGCGCCTTCCGCATGATTTTGTACGGGCCTTCTGCGCGGGGCCCCGTTCGTCCCGTTTTTGAAGCCGTTTACCGTGTTGCCGCTCTCTTTAAGCGCCTTTAAGGTAAAGCTCGTGTGCATAAGCCACATAACCGAGCCCGCCAAGCACAGGGCAAAGCCGACGGATTTAAGCGTCATGCTTAGCTGTTGGAGCGCGGAGAAAATATCCAGCACGGTCGCCGCAAATATGACCAGACCGCCGATAAATATGGAAATATACAGCAGTTTTGCCAAAACCTTGAGCCTTCCCGCGAACCTCGTGTCCCTTCCGTAGGGCTCCCTCGATTTCTTGCGCTGCCTGTAACCAAGCCATGCGATAAACGCCGCGCTCAGACAGGCCGAAGCCTTTTCGAACCAAACGTACTCATTGAGCTTGGACGCGGCCGCAATCAGCCCGCCGCCCAAAATGACGACTGCCAGGGACACGACGAAGCTCGTCTCTCCGAAAGAGCTTATGCCCCTGAATATTATCGAGATGCCCAAAATAAATACGGCGACTGCGCCGGCTAAAGTCGATAGAGGCCCGACTATGCCCGAAAGCGCCATAAATAACAATGCCATCGCGATGTTTTTGAGCGCATACCAAGTGTTGCCGCTTTTTTCAGAACCTGCCATATTACTTTAAATATCTCCTTTTCATCTTTATCGCCCGCAGGAAATACCTTACGGGCGCGTATTTTGATAGCGGTTTGCTATATTATGGCATAATTATATAGCAAACTGCAATAATTGTCAATAAGTGAGGGAGAGAAAGTGAAAATTTTTCAAAGCCGTCTTATTGAACAACGCAAGATCTACGGATACACGCAGAGGGAGGTCGCCCAAATGCTCGGGATAACCCAGCCTTCTTATATAAGGTATGAAAACGGCACATCGGAGCCGTCGCTTGAAACGTTGGTGAAGATAGCCGACATTTTCGACGTGTCCGCCGATTATCTTCTTGGGCGCAAAATTTATTGAAAAGGGCGCGCGGGAAAGGGGCAAAACCTCTCTTGCGCGCTTTTTGCGCAAACCGCTTGCAATATGGGCGGACGGGTGATAAAATAATCATATGAAATTCATAGAACTTACTGTACATACGACGAGCGAGGGAAGCGAGCTCGTGGCAGACATCTTCTGGCGGTATACGGGCTACGGCGTGGCTATTTCCGACGTAAAAGACGTAATAGCCCTGCAAAGGGATAAATCTACCTATTGGGATTATATGGAAGAGGGCCTTACGCAGGGCGAGGGGAGCGACGTGCTCGTAAAGGCGTTTATCGCGCTCGGGGAGAGCGGCAAAGTCATCCCCCAAATACGCGGCGACATAGAGAGCATGGCTTCAAATTGCGGCGGAGCGCTTCCCCTCGGCTCCCTCGAGATGACAAAGCGCGAGGTGGAAGGGGACGATTGGATAGAGATCTGGAAAAAGCACTTCCGCCCCATACATTTGGGCGCGATAGTCGTCGTGCCGGAGTGGATAGAATATGAGAAAAAAGAGGGGGAGCAGGTCGTCCTCCTCGATAACAACATGGCGTTCGGCACGGGCGAGCACGAGACTACGGCCATGTGCGTCAAGCTTTTACAGCAATACATAACCCCGCAGAGCGTGTGCATAGACGTCGGTTGCGGGAGCGGGATATTGGGCATTTCCGCGATAAAACTCGGGGCAAAGCGCGCGTATCTGAGCGATATAGACTTCGTCGCGGTGGAGAGCGCGCGGCACAACGCCGCCCTTAACGGCGTGACGGAGAAGGTGGAGATAATCAAATCCGACCTGTTGGAAAACAGCGAGGTTTCCGCCGATATAATACTTGCAAACATAACCGCCGATATCCTCGTGGGGTTGGCTCCGTCCATGCCCAAAAACCTCAAGAGGGGCGGAAAACTCATTCTGAGCGGCATAATAGAGAGCAAAGAGGAAGAAGTTTTAAGCGCGTTCGGCGCGCAGGGGCTTCGCCTTGAAAAGAGAATGAAGGAGGGCGAATGGATCGCCCTTGCGTTTACGCTATGAGCACGCCGCGCAGATTTTTCGCCGAGGGAATAAATTATCCCGAAAGCCTTTCGGCATATCTTACGGGCGAGGAATTTACCCACGCAAAGGCCGTTTTGAGGGTGGCGACGGGCGATGAAATAATCCTGCTCGACAACAGCGGGAAGGAGTATACGGCGATCGTAGACAAAATAGAAAAATCGCGTTTGTCGGCGCATATTACGGGGGTAAACGCGCAAAACAGGGAGCCTTCCACCCCGCTGTACCTGCTTTTCGGCGCGCTGAAAGGGGACAAAAGCGAGCTCGTCGTGCAAAAGGCGACGGAGCTCGGCGCGGGCAAAATAGGCGTATTTTCCTCGCAATTTTGCTCGGCCTATATGAATGACAACAAGCTTGCCCGCCTAAACAAGGTGGCGAGGGAAGCGGCCAAGCAATGCCTGCGTTCGCGCGCGCCCGAGGTGGTGTATTTCGGCGATATTTCCTCCGCCCTTTCGGACGCGGGTGATTATCAAAACAAGCTGTTTTTCTGTGAATTTGCGCATGAATCGGGCGCGGATATATCGAAAATGCAGGGGCCCGTCGCCATAATGGTGGGCAGCGAGGGCGGATTTTCGGTTGAGGAAGCCTCATTGGCCGAGGAGCGCGGCTGGGCGGCTATGACGCTCGGCAAGCGCATATTGCGGGCGGAGACGGCGGCCGTCGCGGCTTGCGCGCTTGCGCAGTATGCGCTGGGGGAGCTGAAGTGAAAGCGGTGGTTTTTACCCTCGGCTGTAAGGTCAACGAGGTGGAGAGCGCGGGCATTATGGCGGCGCTTTCGGAGCGGGGCATACAGACGACCGATAAGCTTTGCCCCGCGGATATATACGTTTTAAACACCTGCGCGGTGACTTCGGAGGCGGAAAGAAAGAGCAGACAGCTTATCTCCCGCGCGCGGAAATTCAACCCTACGGCGGCCGTTTACGTCTGCGGTTGCGCGTCGGAAAAGAACGGTGCGCAGTTTGATTTGCCGGGCGTTAAATTCATATGCGGCGCGAGGGATAAACAGCGCGTTGCCCAGGCGGTACTAAGCGATGTGTTCGGCGGTGAGGCCTGTTGCGTATCTCTTCCTCCGCCCAAAGCCGTCAGAACGCGCGCGTTTGTAAAAATAGAGGACGGCTGCAATAATTTCTGCTCCTACTGCATAATCCCCTATCTTCGCGGCAGGGTGGTTTCCCGCCCGGTGGAAAGCGTGGCGGAAGAGGTGAGGAATTGTTCCGCGCCCGAGGTGGTGCTGACGGGCATAAATATTTCGGCTTACGACGACGGTGGGGGAGGACTTGCAAAGCTCGTCCGCGCGCTGGCGTTTTCGGATAAGCGCATAAGGTTGGGCTCTTTGGAGTGCACCGCGGTGGACGGGGAATTTTTGGACAGCTGTGCCGGCCTGAAGGATTTCGCGCCCCAATTCCACCTGTCTTTGCAGAGCGGCTCCGACAGGGTCCTCGGCGCGATGAACAGGCACTACACGCGGGCGGAATATCTCAAAAAGTGCGAAATGATCTATTCCCGCTTCCCCGACGCGTCCATAACGACGGACATAATCGCCGGTTTTTGCGGCGAGAGCGAGGAGGATTTCGCTTTAAGCCTTTCGATGATCAAAGAGGCGGGGTTCGCGCGCGTGCACGCGTTTGCCTTTTCCCCGCGGGAGGGCACAGCCGCTTTCGGCAGGGATAATATCCCGGCGGCGGTAAAGAAGGAGAGGCTCCGCGCGCTGATAGACGCGGGCGCGGAACAGGCGCACGCCTATATACAAGGGCGCGCCGGGCGCGTTTACAAGGTGATTTACGAGGATTTCGACGGTGAATATACGGCGGGCTACACGGGCTCATATATAAGGGTCTACGTAAAGGGCGAAAGGCGCGGAAGCGGGTTTGTCACGCTTGGCGGGCTCTTCCGCGACGGCGCGCTGGGCGAGGTATGCCGGTGACTTATACTGACAACGGACAAAACTTAACGGAGGAAGAGGAGTTTTCCGTAGAGGATGAAAACTCCCCCGCTTCGGGCGGCGCGAGTGATGGCGATAAAGGCGTATCCGGCGGGCAGGGCGCGGCGGACGGGCAAAGCGCGCGCAAAACGGGGCCTTTGAAGGGCGCGGCAAAGCAGATAAGATATTTCCTTCTTCAGACCTTCAGGCGGCATACGGGCGCGGAATATTCCGAGCTTCTGACCCGCGGCGTGCGCTCTACAAAGGGCGTAAACCGCGCCTATCCGTGGGCGTATATCCGCTTGTTCGCACTGCTGTTTATACTCTATTCGGTGTTCGTCCTCATAATCCGATTTACGGGCAACGAGCTGTTCGGCCCCACCGTAACGGCGTTCGCCGCGGTGATGTTCAACCTGCCCTTCCTGCTCCTGATGTTCGAGCTGTATCCCCAGCGCGACATAAGCTTTATATTCTTGCTTTCCGTTCTGCTTATAGGCGGGACGGCGGCGTGCGTGGCCGTACAGGCGCTGTTTGCCACCTTCCCCTCGCCCAACGAGTGGCTGGCCGCAGTGTACGCGGGATTTTTCGAGGAGATATCCAAGGCAGTCGTGACGGTGTTCGCCATAGTAATATCGCGCAAAAAATCGCCGCTTGCGGGCTTTTTGATAGGCGCGGCGGTGGGTTGCGGATTCTCCATAGCGGAGGATATGGGATACATCTTCATGCTGTCCAACGAGCTTCCCGCCCTCAACCTCACGACCATAATAACCCAATCCATTTCCCGCGGGTTTACCGCCTTTTGCACGCACACGCTGTGGACGGCGCTCGTGGGCTGGGCGTATTCGCACTTTGAAAGGCATCTTTTCAACCTGTTCAATTACGTCGTCCTGGCCTTGGTGTGCGGGTTGCATATTTGCTGGGATCTGCCCCTTTCGTATGTGGGCACGGCGCTCGTGTATTCGGGTTGCGTGCTTATTTCCTCGGCCGCCGGCATAGCCGTGATAGTTGTGGAAAGGCGCGCCGTATTCCGCACGGCGGGCATAAAAAAGCTGCCGGAAAATTACTTTAAACAAGACAGGCTCTCGGTGAGCGGGCGGCACTATCTGTATTGGAAGCATTGGGGTGAATTTACCCTCGCCCTCGGCGCGTTCGTAATGGCGATAATCGCCGTAATTTACTGCTCAATACCCTTCCGCGAGACATACGGCACGGAGAAATTCGACGACAGCGAAAGTTTCATCGCCTTTATGCAGAACGGAAAGGAGTACGATTACGACCCCAACCGCCCGCACAACTCCCACGAGCCGGATAAATACGTGCAGACGACGGAGGGAAAAATATCGCGCGTCACGCAGGAAGTTACCCAAGGCGGCGACACGTTCCTATACGTGTACAACGTCATCTACGACGCGGTGGACGATAAATATCACTACATGCTCGACGAAATAAGCGTAAAGGAGGAGACGGCGGAGGGCGCGTATGTGACTTTCGTGGAGGAAGATCTGTACAATAACGGCAAGCTGTACGCCTCATTCTTCCACGTGAATACGGACGTCACGGGCTACTTCTTCGAAGCCGACGGAAGCCTGACGGTGTTCATATACGACGCCGATTTCGTGCGCGATTTGGGCGAAACGAGGTACGTCGCGCTGTTTGCCACCTTTGCGGCGGTGTTCGGCGTTTCCCTCGTATGCTATACGGGATTGCAAATAAAATCAAGGAGCGTAAAAAAGAAATGTATGACGGAAAATGCGTATTCTGCAGAATAATCAAGGGTGAAATACCCTCGGCCAAGGTGTATGAGGACGACAAAATGTGCGTGTTCAAAGACCTGGAGCCCAAAGCCAAGGTGCACCTTCTCGCGGTGCCCAAAACGCACTTCAAACTTCTCTCCGAAATGGGAGAGGAAGAGAGGGAAATCCTCGGCTATATGATGGGGAAAATACCCTCAATCGCCGCGGATAACGGGTGCGGTAACGGTTACAGGCTGATAATAAACCAGGGCGACGACGCCGGCCAGACGGTTTTCCACCTGCATATACATATCTTGGGCGGCGAGCCTTTGTCCGATTTTTGAATTTTAAAGCGTGTTGACGGGGAAGGCGCTTTGAATGCGCGCCGCGAAAAATAAAAATAATAATGCGCCGAAGCGGGGTGTTTCTCTATGGAAATGCCCCGTTTTTTCAGTGCGTGAAAGCCGCCTGCTCTTTCGCGCGGAGGAAGCGCTTCCTGCCCGCGACATTCAACCCGCTCATGGAGTCGATTTCGCAAAGTATCTCGCCCGCGGGGCGCAGGAGCAATTTGACGGGTGAAGATTTTTCCCGTTCGCTCTGATAAAAATACTCCTCTCCGCTGTGCCTTTGCCTTATCTGTTCCCTTTGCTGTGCCATGTAATTTAATACAAACATAATTCACCTCTTTGTTTTTTCGCTTCGATTATATCATTTATACTTGACAAAAGTTGTCATATATATTAAAATAATCTTGCTTTTTTTGAATATTTTATTTGGCGGTGGGCTATGAAATACCAGATTATGATAAAAATGTTGAATCTTTTGCTTACGAGGCGCAAAGTCAAGGCGGCGGAGATAGCCGAAAGGTTTGATATCTCCGTGCGGAGCGTTTACAGGTACGTGGAGGAGATGAACGTGGCGGGCGTGCCCATTGACGTGGTGCGCGGCCGTTACGGCGGAATATGCGTATGCGACACCTTCCGCCTGCCCTCGGGATACTTCACACGCGGGGAGTATGCGGCTGCGGTAAACGCGCTGAAGGCGATGCACTCCCAGCTCGGCGACGAGGACACGCTCTCCGCACTCGAAAAGCTGGAACAGCGCCGGAAGTCGGAGAGGAGGGAGCTGAGCGTCTGCGGCAACATAATAGTGGACGGCGGCGCGTGGTGCGACCTCGACAAATTCCCCGAAAAGATGAGCGTGTGCGAGCGCGCGGTAAACGAAAGCCTCTGCCTCGAAATAGACTACGTCTCGCGCGGGGGCGTGCACACTAAGAGGATCATTGACCCGCACGTTATGATATTCAAGCAGAACGTTTGGTATGTCTACGCCTATTGCCATTCGCGCGCGGCATTCCGCACCTTCAAGATATGCAGGATAAAATCGGCGAGGTACACGGGGCGCACATTTGTCAAAAAGCCCGTAAACAAGCAGGATATTCCGCTCAATTTCGAGTACACGTCGGAGCAGTTGATATCCGTCACGCTGGAGATAAACAAAAAAGCCGCGCCGGATATAGAGGAGTGGCTGGGCGTTGACAGCATAGAGCCGCGCGGCAACGGCCTCGTCGCGTGCGTAAGCCTGCCGGATGACGACATGCTCGTGGATAAGATTCTCGGCTTCGGCGGAAAGGTCAAGGTGCTTTCTCCCGAAAAGCTTCGCGTCAAAGTCGCGGAGGCGGCGGGCAAGATTTACGCCTCTTACAAAGCTTGAATTTTTTGAAATACTCCCCGCATTATCCGCATAAAAACCAAATGAACGCGCCATATATGGGGGTCAAACCTTGCGCGGCGCAAACGCGGGGCTTTTTAAAAGCGCGGGAAAAAGGAAAATAATCGCGGCGGGAGAGGGATAATAAAGGCGGTAAAAAGCGCGGAATAAGGAATAAGCGGCGGCGGGTTTAACCCGCCGCCGCCCGCCTTGTAAAGCGCGGCTTTTGAAAGCGAAGCCGACAGCCGTTTCTCAATTTTTAAATCCGCATTATTTGTTAAGCCGCTTTTCGATGAGCGCGATTATCCCGTACATGCCGCCCGCAAGCGCGCACAAAATTATGGTGGCGGCCATTACGAGGTCCAGCCTGAAAACCTGCCCGCCGTAGACTATGAGGTAGCCCAGCCCCGCGCGCGAGACGATGTATTCGCCCATTATCGAGCCTATCCAGCTCAGCCCCACGGCTATTTTCAGCGTGTTTATGAGGGAGGGGAGAGTGGCGGGAATGACGAGCTTTGTCAGCTGTTGCGCCTTGCCTGCGCCCATAGCCTTCATCAGGGTGAGCATGGTTTTATCCACGGATAAAAATCCCGTCAGCGTGTTCATGATGCACACGATGATCGCGACGAGGACGGTCATGAAAATTATCGCGGAGTAGCCCGTGCCTATCCATATTATGATGAGCGGGCCGAGGGCTATTTTGGGCAGGGAGTTCAAGACGACGATGTACGGCTCGAATATCCTGCGCGCCCAATCGCTCATGTACAACAGCACCGCCACGATATATCCCAGCCCCGCGGCTATCGCAAAGCCCGCCACGGTCTCCATCAGCGTCACGCCGATGTGGTAGAACAGGTTGCCGTTTGCGTACAGCTCGCCTATGGTTGCGCATATGCGCGAGGGTGAGCTGGTTACAAACGGGTCTATGAGTTTGAGTTGCGCGCACAGCTCCCAAAGCCCCAAAAGAGCGCAGAGTATGCCCACGCGCGCCGCGTTTATCATCACGGCCTTTATCTTTTTGCGTTTTAAGTAAGCGAGGTGCTCTTCAGAGCAGTTCAAGTTTTTCATAAGTTAAAATGCCTTTTGCCTTTTGTTGTGGTAAAATTTCCGTTTGGCGGAAAATTTCCGCGCTTGCGCATGTGAGCGCATTTACACGTGCGCAGATATTTTAAGCCCGGGTTGCGGCATATTGCGGGTGTAGCCCCGCCGCGCCTGTTTTTTAAGCTTTTATATGCCCAATTCGCGCCTTAAAAGCTCGAATGTGGCGGCAAACTCCGGACAGTTGCGCCGTATCTTCGGGCTGCCGTTGCCGAATGTTATCTCATGCTCTGCGACGAGCGTCGCCGGGCGGGAGGACAGCACTATGACCTTATCCGAAAGCGCTATCGCTTCGGAAATATCGTGCGTCACCAGGAGCGCGGTCTTGTGCTCGCCCTTGATAATCCCCTGTACGTCGTCGCACACTTCCAGCCGCGTCTGATAATCGAGCGCGGAAAAGGGTTCGTCCAAAAGCAGTATGTCGGGTTGGGCGGCGAGCGTGCGTATCAGCGCGACGCGTTGCCTCATTCCGCCCGACAGCTGGGCGGGTTTTTTGTGCAGAAAATCTTTCAGCCCGTATTTTTCGGCGAGCGCGACGGCCTTCTCCCTCATCTCGGGCGTGTTGCGCTTTTTCACCTCGAGGGGGAGGTAGATGTTCCTCTCCACCGTGCGCCATGGAAAGAGCGCGTCGCGCTGGAGCATGTATCCGAATTCCACATTCTCCCGCTCAACCTTTCCGCCCGTCGGGTTTATCAGCCCCGCCGCGAGCGAAAGTATAGTCGTCTTGCCGCACCCGCTGGGGCCTATTACGGCGGCAAATTCCCCCTTTTCTATGCCGAAGGAGAGATTTCTGACCGCTTCCGTCTCGCCGTTTTGCGAGTGATAGGTGTAGTATACGCCGTCGAACGATAATATCATACGCCGTACACTTCGCGGTAGATGGCGTGCGCGCGGTCGGTCACCACCAGCTCGTCAAACTTCACGCGCCTTTCCAGCTCGCCGGCAAAATCCATGATGTCCTGCAAATTGTCAAGCGCGCTCTCCTTCATCGCCATATCCGTGACCCACGCGTCTATCGCCTTGTAATTTTTTACGGAGAGGGCGAGAGAGGAGACGGGCGTGCCGTCGAAGTAGGGCGCGATCTTCTGCGCTATGAGCGTATCGTCGTTTTCCATCGTGTACTTTATCGCCTTGGTCACCGCCCTTAAAAGCGCGTCGGCCTTTTGGGAATTTTTCTCGAGGAAACTGCTTTTTGCGGCAAAGCAGGTGTAGGGCACCTCGCCCGACTGCTCTCCCACCGAGGCTACGACATGCCCCTTGCCCGCGGCCTCGAAGTCGCTTGCGACGGGCTCGAACATGGTGCAGTAATCGGATACGCCGCTTTCGAACGCCGAAGTCATCATGTTGAACGCGACGTCGTAGTTGAGCGTTGCGGAAACGCCAAGTTTGTGCAGGGTGTATTCAAACGTCATGGCGGGTATTCCGCCCTTGCGCCCGGCGAGGATATTCTTCCCCTCGAGCATGTGCCAATCGAAGTCGGGCTCGTCGTCCCTTCCCACGAGGAAGCTTCCGTCCCTCTTTGTCAGCTGGCCGAACACTTTGGGCGCGTCCGAAGAGCCGCCTACCACCACGTACAGGGCGGCTTCGGGCCCGCAGAACGCGACGTCGGCAGAGCCGGACAAGAGCGCGGCCATGGTCGCGTCCGCGCCGCCGCCGTTGGTGAGTTCTATCGAATATCCCTCGTCCGCGAAATAGCCCAGCGCGTCGGCAAGGTAAAGCGGGGTATAGAATACCGAGTGAGTGACTTCGTTTATTCTTATTACTTTATCGTCTTTTCCGCAGCCGGCCGCCGCAATTGGTATTGAAAATGCGAAAGCCGCCGCGAAAATCAAACACAGAATTTTGGTTTTCAATTTTTTTCTCCCGAAAAAGTTAATAATACATTTTATGCCGCGCCGTCTACGTTTGACAATTAAAAGAAAATTGTTATATAATTGACGTAAATAATGTTTTTCGGGTGAAAGATATGCAAAAAACCTATAACCCTGCGGATTTCGAAGACAGGTTATACAAGGATTGGGAGGAGCACGGCTACTTTTCCGCCAAGCGCGACGACAACAAAGTGCCGTTTACCATAATGATGCCCCCGCCCAACATAACGGGACAACTGCATATGGGTCACGCCCTCGACGAGACCATGCAGGATACCATAATACGCTTCAAGCGCATGCAGGGCTATTGCGCGCTGTGGGTGCCCGGCACCGACCACGCCTCCATAGCCACCGAAGTGAAGATTGTGGAGCAGATGCAAAAGGAAGGTCTTTCAAAGGAAAGCCTGGGAAGAGAGGGCTTTTTGAAGCGCGCGTGGGAGTGGAAGGAGCAGTACGGCGGCAGGATAGTCGGACAGCTCAAAAAGCTCGGCTCCTCGTGCGATTGGTCCCGCCTCACCTTTACCATGGACGAAAAGTGTTCCAAGGCGGTAAACGAGGTGTTCTTCAACCTCTACAACAAGGGGCTGATATACCGCGGCTCCCGCATAATAAATTGGTGCCCGCACTGCAAGACCGCGCTCTCGGACGCGGAGGTGGAGTACGAGGAGGAAAATTCCAATCTTTGGCACTTAAAATACTTCCTCGAAGGCTCGGAGGACGAGGGGCTGGTTGTTGCTACCACCCGCCCGGAGACCATGTTCGGCGATACGGCCGTAGCCGTCAATCCCGCCGACGAAAGGTATAAAAAATATATCGGCAAAAACGTCGTTTTGCCCATCGTGAACAAACCCATACCCGTCGTGGGGGACGAGCATGCGAATATGGAATTCGGCACGGGCTGCGTCAAGATAACCCCCGCGCACGACCCCAACGACTTCGAGGTGGGTCTTCGCCACAATCTCCCCGTCGTGAGGGTCATGAACGACGACGGAACGATGAACGCGCTTTGCGGAAAGTTTGAGGGCATGGAGCGCTACGAATGCCGCAAAGAGGTGGAGGCGGAGCTCGCGCGGCTGGGCAACCTCGTCAAAAAGGAGCCCCACGCGCACAACGTAGGGCATTGTTACAGATGCTCCACCACCGTAGAGCCGATAGTTTCCAAGCAGTGGTTTGTGAAGATGGAGGAGCTCGCAAAGCCCGCCATTCAGGCCGTTACCGACAAAAAGACGGTTTTCGTGCCCGAAAGATTTACCAAAATTTACTATAATTGGATGGAAAACGTCAAGGATTGGTGTATTTCCCGCCAGCTTTGGTGGGGGCACCGGATACCCGTGTGGTACTGCCCCGACTGCGGCAGGGAAATATGCTCCAAGACGACCCCCCTTTCCTGCCCCGACTGCGGAAGCACGAAGCTTACCCGGGACGAGGACGTGCTCGACACGTGGTTTTCCTCGGCACTCTGGCCCTTTTCCACCCTGGGCTTCCCCGACGACACTTCCGACCTCGAATATTTCTACCCCACCGACGTGCTTGTCACGGGCTACGATATAATTTTCTTCTGGGTCGCGAGAATGATTTTCTCCGGGCTGGAGCACATGAGAAGGGTGCCCTTCCGCGACGTTCTGATCCACGGGCTGGTGCGCGACGAGCAGGGCAGGAAGATGTCCAAATCGTTGGGCAACGGCGTGGACCCTCTGGACGTAATAGAAAAATACGGGGCGGACAGCTTGCGCTTTTCCATACTCCAGGGCGTTGCGCCGGGGAACGATATGCGCTACTCCGACGGCAAGGTGGAGGCCTGCCGCAACTTCATGAATAAGATATGGAACGCGAGCCGCTACGTCATAATGAATTGCGAGGGCAGAAACATAAAACCCATAAGCGAGGTCAAGCTCACCCCCGCGGACAAATGGATAATATCCGGCCTGCAGGCGGCGATACGCGACGTAACCTTAAAACTCAACAAGTTCGAGCTCGGCATAGCCTGCCAGATAATGTACGACTTCATGTGGTCGGACTTCTGCGATTGGTATATAGAGCTGACAAAACCCGCGCTTTGGTCGGACGACGACGCGAAAAAGGACGACGTAATATCGGTGCTTTGGTTCGTGCTCGTCAACGCGCTCAAGCTTCTGCACCCCTTCGTGCCCTTCATAACCGACGAAATTTACAGAAATCTCCCCGGCACCGAGGGCTCCATAATGGTTGCGTCTTTCCCGAGGTACAATTCCAAGCTCGCCTATAAAAAAGAGGCGGCGGCCTTTGCGGGCGTAATGGAGATAATAAAGGCCATAAGGGAGGCCAAGGTGGAGACGGGTTGCGCGCCCTCCAAAAAGGTCAACGTCTTTGTTGAGAGCGAGAACAAGAGGCTTATATCCGCCAATGCCGAAAGCATTTTAAAGCTCGGCGGGGCGGCTTCCATAAAGCAGGTTGCCTCGCAAGCCGAAGCGGGCGAAAAGCTCGTGACCAAGGTGCTTTCGATAGGCGCGCTGTATATCCCCATGGGCGATCTCGTTGACGCGGACAAGGAGCGCGAGAGGCTGAACGCCGAACTCGAAAGGGTCATGGCGGAGATAAAGAGGGCTGACGGCAAGCTCAACAACAGCGGGTTTACTTCCAAAGCTCCCAAGAAATTGGTGGACGCGGAGAGGGAAAAACTCAACACATATATAGAGATGCGCCGCAAGATCTTGGAGCAGCTCAATAACCTTTGACGGAGTTTTGAATTTATATGGCAAACAAAAAGAGCGCGGGCAGAGGAAAATCTTCCCGCAAAGGCGGTGGGAGCGCGGTTAAGATGTCAAAAAAGACAAAGAAAACTTTGATCGCGCTTATTGCCGCAGTGATAGCCGTGGCGATAATAGCCGGCATAATAATATATTTCTTCTTCCCCAACCTCTTCCAAAAGGTGGACGAATACCTCGAGAGCGTGAAGATGTACTACTCCGACAGCGCGGACGACGACCCCGAGGGGCAGAAGGCGCAATCGTCGGCCCCCGTTCCGCAGGGCGAGCTCGCGGATATTGCGGAGAGCGAATTTTCCATACACTTTCTTGAGCTCGGGAATAAGTACGCGGGCGACTGCACACTCATCAAGTGCGGGGATACCGAGGTGCTGATAGACGCGGGCTCCCGCAAGAACAGCGCGGGCGCGATAAAATCCTACGTGGACCAATACTGCACGGACGGAAAGCTGGAGTACGTCATCGCCACCCACGCCCATCAGGACCATATCGCGGGCTTTGTCGGAAGCGGAAGCAAGGACGATAAGGACGGCATTTTGTATAAATACCAAGTGGGCACCCTCATATATTTTTCGGGGCACAACACTACCAGCGGCATTTATACGGATTTCATCAAGGCGGTGGAATACGCCCAAAACGGCGGCGCGCAGGTTTACACGGCGGCGCAGTGCTGGAATATGACGGACGGCGCGCAAAGGCAATACGATCTGTCCGTTGCGGGCGATAAGTCGCTGACTTTGAACATCTTATATAATTATTACTACGAAAACGAGACGGCGGACGAGAACGACTATTCCGTCTGCACCCTTTTGACGCACACCGACGCGGACAACGAGCAGACGCATTACCTCTTCACCGGCGACCTCGAAGGGGAGGGGGAGAGCAAGATGGTGGACTATTACACTTCCGCCGGGGCCGAGGGGAGCCTGCCCAAAGTCAAGCTCTTCAAGGGCGCGCACCACGGGAGCAAGACCTCTTCCACGGATAAGCTTTTGAGCATCATCCAACCCGAAAACGTGGCTGTCTGCTGTTGCGCGGGCTCAACCGAGTACACTTCCAACAACGACAACACCTTCCCCACGCAGGACTTTGCAAACAGGATAAGCAAGTACACGCAAAACGTCTACTGCACCTCGCTTTGCACCGACTACAAGGCGGGCAAGTTCGGCTCCATGAACGGCAACATAGTGTTCTACTACGACGCGAAGCAGGAAAATAAGAGCGAACGGATCAAGCTTTGGTGCTCTGACAACACCACGGTTTTGAAGGACACGGAGTGGTTTGCAACGCACAGGAAATTCGAGACAACAAATTGGCTTCCCTCAAGTACATAAAAGCGGAAAAGCGGGAGCGTATTCACAAAATAAGCAAAAATCATTTAAAAAAGCATAAAAAAACGGCGGAAGCAAACAGCTTCCGCCGCAATGATTTTATAGGGATTTATCAGCCTTTCAAGCCGTCCAAAAGCTCCTGTACGGCGGATTTCAACTTCTCGAGGGATACTTCCGCGTCCGCCTTGTTGTTGGCCTTTACGGAGTAGTATATCTTGAGCTTGGGTTCTGTGCCGCTCGGACGGACGCACACGAAGGAGCCGTTCTTGAGCTCATAGTATACGCAGTTCGTCTTGGGCGAGCCTATCGCGCTCTTTTCGCCCGTGGACATATCCGTCTTTGTGTCGGAGGAGTAATCGCGGAAGGACGCGACCTCGTAAATGCCGAGCTTTTTGACGGGCGCGACTTTGAGCGCGTTGACGACGCCATTCATCTCTTTCATCGCGTTGAGGCCCTTGTACTGAATGGATATGTTGCAGTCGAGCACGTAGCCGTAAGTCTTGTAAATTTCGTTCAATCTGTCGAAAACGGTGGTGCCCTTGTAGGTGTAGTAGCAAACCATTTCCGCGCACAGCATGGAAGCTACGACCGCGTCCTTATCGCGCGCGTGCGTGCCGCGCAGATATCCGCAACTCTCCTCGAAGCCGAACACGAAGGTGTGGGAGTGGTCCCTTTCCCAGAGCTTGATCTTTTCGCCTATGAATTTGAATCCAACGGGCACTTCGAAGAGCTCCACGCCGAAGTTCGCGCAAATGGCCTTTGCCATGCCGGTGGTGACGAACGATTTTACTACCGCCGCGTTATCGGGAAGCGCGTCGTCCTCCTTGAGGCGGGTGAGGATATAATCCAGCAGGAGTATGCCCACCTGGTTGCCCGAAAGCGCTTCGAATTCTCCTTCCGCGTTCTTTACCGCAACGCCCAGCCTGTCGGAGTCGGGGTCGGTGCCGAACACGACCGTCGCGCCTATCTTTTCGGCGAGGGCGATGCCCATTGAAAGCGTTTCCTTAAATTCGGGATTGGGCACCTGCACGGTGGAGAAATCCGTATCCTTTTTGGTCTGCTCTTCTACGACCGTCGCGTTTATGCCTATCTTTTTGAGTATGGTGGTGACGGGGATATAACCCGAGCCGTGTACGGGAGTATATACGAGCTTCAAATCCTTTCCGCATGCCTTGACCGCCTTTTTGGAGAGGGTGAGCTTGGTAAGTTCTTTATAATATTTCTTGTCTACCTTGGAGGGTACGCTCTTTATGTAAGTCCTTCTTTCGCTTTCCGTGGGCTTGGGCGCGCCGAGGTAATCGGTTATTTTGTTTATGCTCTCTACGACGATTTTCGTATCCTCGGGGCTCATCTGCGCGCCGTCCGCACCGTAAACTTTGTAGCCGTTGTATTGCTTTGGATTGTGCGACGCGGTTATCATTATGCCCGCAACCGTGCCCAAAGCCCTCACCGCAAACGAGAGCATGGGTACGGGGTGAACATCGTCGAACACGTAAGCTTTTATGTTGTTCGCCGCAAGCACCTCGGCAGCCGCGTGCGCAAATTCATCGCTCTTATAGCGCGTGTCGTAGGAGATGACTACGCCCCTTTCCATAGCGTCGTCGCCGAGGCTTTTGATAAATTCCGAAAGTCCCATCGTCGCGCGCGAAACGGTGTATACGTTCATCTTGTTGGTGCCGTAGCCTATAATACCGCGCATGCCCGCGGTGCCGAACTCCAGCTCCGCGCCGAAGCTGTACTCTATTTCTTCTTCGTTTTCCTTTATCGACATAAGCTCTTTCTTGGCTTCCGCATTGAGCCTGTTGTCGGTAAGCCAGCTGAGATATATCTGCTTGTAGTCCATAATACCCTCCTTGATTTTCCCCTTATTGATTTTCGCGGGAAGTATCCCCGCGGTGCGAAAAGTCCTTCGCCGCGCTTTATATGCGGCTTTTTTAAAGATTTTATTGAAGCGCGCAAAACGGGAGCGGCCGAAGTTTGCCTTGCACCTATCTTATTATATAAAAAAATCCCCCTCTTGTAAAGGGGGATATTGAAAAAAATCATTGCAAAAGGCAAATATTTTCCGCAAAATTTTTCCGCGGAGCCTTATGGCACGCCCGTTTGATGGCGGAAATGCGCGCGTTAATCGTCTTTGCCCTTGAAAAACTCCTCGACGGTGGGCGGATTCTCCTGGTCGGGTCCGATAATTATATCGTCGCCTATGCAGTACTTATACCCGTTGGAGCTGTAGTAGTGCACGAATTGATAGCAGATGAGCGCGATATAGCTCGCGGGAATGGTTATGAGGAGCCCCGCGCCGAATGTAAACAGCACTGCGGCGATGTTGAGGCTCGCAATTATGAGCACTATCACCAGCATATCCGAAAAGGTGCGCCCGAAGCCGTGCGCCGATTTTCTGAAGTTAATTACAAACGCCCTGCGGTTGCTCTTTCTGCCGTAGATGAGTTCCGGAAGCCAATTGACCGTAAACGCCAGCTTTACGGCCGTTATCCCTATCAGCAATGTGACGAACAGGAAGATCTTGATGAGTATGGGGAGGAAGTGCAGCCAGCGGAAGAATATCGCCCACAAAAGCACGATGCACAGCGCGTCGTACACAAACGAAATGGGAACGTAAATGACGTTGTACACGCACGCCTTGCCGAGGTTTTTTATCATCGTGCCTATAAAGGGGGACTTTGCCTGCATGGTCATCTTGTCGCTTATCAGCGCGCCGGTCGTGTAATTCCCCAGCCCGACGAGGAAGCGGTAGACGAGGTAGACCAAAATAAACAGCGTCACGCACAGTGCGAGAAGTCCCGCCTTTTCGGAGCCGAACATGTGCACGAAGTTTTTAAAGGCCGTCCGCATCACCTTGAGATCTTCCGACATCGTCTCCGTCTCGAGGTTGCTTATATCCGTCCAGAGCACGCCGAACGAATCGTGCAGCGCGACGTACTGCGATGTGCCCATGATGTTGTTCATCGCGGGTATGAGCACCGCACAGCCGAGTCCCACGCCGATGGCGGTGGCTATGAGGCCGTACAATAGGTGCTTGTAAACGATCGAGAAATTATCCACGAAAACGTGGAAGGAGTGTTTGAAATTCATCTTTATACCTTTCTTTGCGCGTTTTTGCGCTTCTTCGGTTTATTTGCTTTTTCAGTCCAATTCCGCAATTTTGCCCACCGCCTTGCCGCCGTTTACGACGAGGTAGAGGTAGGTTTTCCGCCCGTAGCGCGACAGCGTGCCGGGATTGTACAGCGTGACGTTGCCCTCCGCAAGCTCCAAAGGCTTATGCGTATGCCCGAACAGCGCGACGGTGCAACCTCTCTCTTCCGCCCGCGCACGCAGGCGTTCGGTTGTGTATTTCACGCCGTATCTGTCCCCGTGGCAGGCGAGCAAACGCACGCCCTCTATCTGCAATTCCAGCTCTTTTTCCCCAACGGGCACTATATCGCAGTTGCCGTTAAGCACATATGTCTTGCCGGGGAATTGCTTTTTTATGTACGCTCCGTCGCCCGACGTGTCGCCGAGGTGTATTATGTAATCGCATTCTGAGAATACGCC
The DNA here is from genome assembly GCA_947629695.1 of uncultured Clostridia bacterium. Lineage (GTDB taxonomy): Bacteria > Bacillota > Clostridia > Christensenellales > Borkfalkiaceae > Coproplasma. Next base: position 26,041 of record CANREQ010000009.1, read on the forward strand.
GTTCAGTTTGTCCAGCGCGGCGCGGTTGCCGTGGCTGTCGGATACGACGGTTATGGTTTTCAAAGTTTGCTCCTTAAATCTTTCAGCGCGCGGAAGCGGTGGGACACGCCGTTTTTCTCTTCGGGCGAAGCCTCGCCGAAAGATTTTTTCAGATCGTCGGATAAAAACAGACTGTCGTAGCCGAATCCGCCCGACCCGCGCTCTTCATACAATATGTTCCCGTATGTCGCGCCCTCGCCGCAAATGTACGTGCCGTCGGGGAAGCAGAGGCAGACGGCGCAGGAAAAATGCGCTTTTCTGTCATCCTGTCCCCGCAATTTTTGCAACAGAAGCGCGCGGTTAGCCGCGTCACCGCCCCCAGAAAATCGCGCGGAATATATCCCCGGAGCCCCGCCGAGCGCGTCCACGCACAGGCCGGAATCATCCGCGAGCACGGGATATGCGCACCCGAGCGCGACGCTCACCGTCCGCGCCTTGATAAGCGCGTTCTCCGCAAAGGTTTTTCCGTTTTCTTCTATCTCGCCCGCAAAGCCCGCTTCCGACATGGAAATGAGTCCGACTCCGTCAAAAATGCTGCCGATTTCGGCGATTTTGTGGCTGTTGGAGCTCGCAACTATAATCTTTTCGGGCAAAGTGGGATTTTTCATAACATGATTATACTATAAACGCAACTAAAAGTAAAGTGTGTGAGCGGCATATTTCGGCGCGTTAATCATCCCAGCGCAAATTGTGAAGCTCGCCCTTTGTCTCGAAGCCGGGGAAACCGCACTGCCTAAGCCCCTCGTAAACGGCTATCGCGACGGAGTTGGAGAGGTTCAAAGAGCGCAGCCCGCCCCTCATGGGTATGCGCAGACATTCGCCGGGGTGGGCTTTCAAAAGCTCCTCGGGCAGCCCTTTTGTCTCCTTGCCGAATACGAGGAAATCGCCCGATGCAAAGCGCGCGTCAACGTGTCTTGCCCTTCCCTTGGTGGTGAAGTAGTAAAATTTCCCCTGCGGATATGCCGACTGCAATTGGCCGAGGTCCTTCCACATTTTTACGTCGAGGTATTGCCAATAGTCAAGCCCGGCGCGCTTTAAATATTTGTCGCTTATTTCGAATCCCAATTTTCCGACGAGGTGAAGGGTGCACCCCGTCGCCGCGCAGGTGCGCGCTATATTGCCCGTATTTTGGGGGATCTCGGGCTCCACGAGTACGATATTGAACAAAATAATGCCTCTTTTCATATTCCCGCCCCGTTTATATTGCGGGCGCGTGCTTTTTTACGGAATTTATTTTAATACAAACGCGCGGCAAATGCAAGAAAGTAAAATTGTTTTTTATTCTATTGACAAACCGCACGGTTTGTTGTTACAATTAACTTGCGGGTTTTTCGGAATATCCCGCGGGGTGAAAGATGGGCTTCGTGCAAGTATTGACCATTATAGAAAATTTCCTGTTCATGCTCGGCGGCGTCGCCGCGCTGATCATCGGAATAAACATTTTAGGCAATAACCTCGAAAGGGCGGCTGGCAAACACATGCGGCGCATGATGGCCAAGGCCACCAAAAACCGCTTTGTCGGCGTAGGTACGGGCGTTGCCGTGACTGCTCTCGTCACAAGCTCTGGCGCGACAACCGTCATGATAGTCGGCTTCGTTAACGTGGGACTCATGACGCTGACGCAGGCCGTTCCCGTCATAATGGGTGCGAACATAGGCACTACGATAACGGCGTTTATTACGGCTATTTCCACTACGGGCGGCGGTTTGCAGACGGCGGCGATATTCGCCAGCCTCGCCTTTGTGGGCGTGTTGATGAATATGCTCAGCAAAAAGGATATAGTCAAATATATAGGAATGATCCTGGCCGGACTCGGCCTGATATTCATAGGCATGCACACAATGTCCTCGTCGATGGGCAACCTCACGGCGGAGTACATTTTACAGGGCGATACGGCTGTTTTAAACCCCATAGCCGACGCGATAAAGGGAATATTCCGCGCTCTCGGGGCAAACGGGGGGACGCTCACCTGGCAGATACCCGTGCTGTTTATTCTCGGCGCGGCCCTGACGGGTCTGGTTCAGTCCTCCGCGGCGGTAACGGCGATAGTCATGTCGCTCGCCGCGTCGGGCGCGGTCGATCTGCGCTTTGCGATGTTCGTAATTCTGGGCACCAACGTCGGCACCTGCCTCGTTGCGCTCCTTTCTTCCATCGGCACAAGCGTAAACGCGCACAGGACGGCGGTGGTGCACTTCTGTTTCAACGTGATAGGCGGGTTGCTGTTCATAATTCCCCTGTCCATTCCCGTTGTAAGCGGCGCGCTGTGTTCCTTCCTCCAATCGGCGATCCCCAATCCCGCTATCCAGATAGCCGTTTTCCATATGTTCTTCAATATCGTGACGACCGCCCTGCTTTTGCCGTTTATAAACGCGCTCGTCAAGCTCGCGTGCGTGATAGTGCCCGACAAAAAGAAGCAGGAGGAGGCCGAGCCTATGCAGATTCTCGATGAACGCTTGCTCAAAACCCCGGCTATCGCAGTGGGTCAGACGAGGAGTGAAATAGTCAAAATGGGAAGCCTCGCATTCGCGAACTACAAGCGCTCTTTGGACATGCTGTTGTCCTATAAGATGGACGGCATGGACGAGTTTAATCAAACCGAAAACGAGATAAATTCCCTCAATAAATACATAACGCAGTTTTTGATAAAGCTGTCCGCGCAGGAAATATCCGAAATAGACGAAAAGAAAGTGTCGTCGTTTTATCACGTCACGTCGGACATAGAGAGGATAGGCGACTATGCCGAGAACATCACCGAGTACGCCCAGCAGATGATCGACGCAAACGTAACCTTTTCGGACCACGCCGTTGAGGAGATCCGCGAAATGGATCTGCATATTACCGAGCTGTATAAGAATGTGGAGCTCACCTTCGCGAACCATAATCTGAACCATATAGCCGAGGTGGAGAATGAGGAGGCGGCCACGGACGCCATGTGCAAGAAGATGCAGAAATCGCATATACGCAGGACGAACAACGGACATTGCACACCAGAAGCGGGCTCCGTTTATCTGCAGCTTGCCGTCAATATGGAGCGTATCGGCGACCATATGCACAACATAGCGAACTCCGTAAAAACATACGTGACCGCGCGTTGAGCGGCAGGGCGGCCGGGGTAGAAATAATTTGCCTTAACCATAAAAATATAAAAGTTTTTGCAAAACGGTGCAAAAACGGTTGACAAAAAAAAGGTTATTTAATAGAATAAAAAAGCTCAGCAAAAAGCGGCTAATTTATCGCGGGGTAGAGCAGCCAGGTAGCTCGTCGGGCTCATAACCCGGAGGTCGCGAGGTTCGAATCCCGCCCCCGC
>CANREQ010000010.1 GCA_947629695.1 uncultured Clostridia bacterium
ATGAGTAAAATAGTAAAAGAAGCTTTGACATTCGACGACGTGCTTTTGATACCCGCGGCGTCCGACGTCTTGCCGTCCACGGTAGATCTGCGGACGACGTTGTGCAAGGGCATAAATTTAAACGTACCCTTGATAAGCGCCGCAATGGATACGGTCACGGAGTCGCGCCTGGCAATTGCAATGGCGCGCGAGGGCGGCTTGGGCATAATCCACAAGAATATGTCCATAGAGGAGCAGGCGGCGCAGGTCGATAAAGTAAAGCGCAGCGAGCACGGGGTCATAACCGATCCCTTTTTCCTCACTCCGGAGCAGCCCGTCAAGGCGGCTTGCGAGCTCATGGAAAAATACCGCATTTCCGGCGTGCCCATAACAGAGGAGGGCAAGCTGGTCGGTATTCTCACAAACCGCGATCTCCGCTTCGAAACGGACTTCGAGCAGCCAATCGCAAACGTGATGACAAAGGATAACCTCGTCACCGCGCCGGAGGGCACGTCGCTTGACGAAGCGCAGAAGATCCTGGGCAAGCACCGCATAGAAAAGCTCCCCATAGTCGATAAAAACGGCATGCTCAAGGGGCTTATAACCATAAAGGACATAGAAAAATCCATACAGTATCCCAACAGCGCGCGCGATAAAAACGGCAGGCTTCTGGCGGGCGCGGCCATAGGCGCGACTGCGGACATGCTCGACAGAATTTCCGCGCTCGTAAAGGCAAAGGTGGATATTATCGTGCTCGATTCCGCGCACGGACATTCCAAAAATATAATCAACAGCGTTACGAAAGCCAAAAAGGCCTTCCCCAATCTCCCCGTGGTCGCGGGCAACGTTGCGACGGCGGAAGCGACGGAGGCTTTGATAGACGCGGGCGCGGACGTGGTAAAGGTGGGAATAGGCCCAGGCTCCATTTGTACGACGCGTATCGTTGCGGGCATAGGCATGCCCCAGCTCACCGCAATTTTGGATTGCGCGGAGCAGGCGGATAAAATGGGCAAGCGCGTAATAGCCGACGGCGGCATAAAGTATTCTGGCGATATTGTCAAGGCCATAGCGGCGGGCGGAAGCGCCGTAATGCTCGGCTCGCTGTTTGCGGGCACCGCAGAAAGCCCGGGAGAGCTTGAAATTTATCAGGGCAGGAGCTTTAAATCCTATCGCGGAATGGGCTCGCTCCCCGCAATGGCAAAGGGCGGAAAGGACAGATATTTCCAGAGCAACGCGATAAAATTCGTGCCCGAAGGCGTAGAGGGCCGCGTTCCTTATAGGGGCGCGCTTGCGGATATCATATTCCAGCTTGTCGGCGGATTGAGGGCAGGCATGGGCTATACGGGCAACGCCACGATAGAGGATCTTCGCAAAAACGGTAAATTCGTAAAGATGACGGCGGCTTCGCTTGCGGAGTCTCACCCTCACGATATTTCCATAACCAAGGAAGCGCCCAACTATTCCCCCAAAAACTGACAAAGCGAGGTAACAATGCAACACCAAAGAGTACTCGTCCTTGATTTCGGAGGGCAATACAACCAGCTCATAGCGCGCCGCGTGCGCGAGCTCAACGTCTATTGCGACCTCGTGCCCTGTGAAATTACGGTTGAAAAGATAAAGGAATACGCGCCTATAGGCATAATTTTCACGGGCGGCCCCAACAGCGTGTACGAAAGCGACAGCCCGCTTATAGACAAAGAGGTTTTCTCGCTGGGCATTCCCGTGCTCGGCATATGCTACGGCTGTCAGCTGATGGCGCACATGCTCGGCGGCACGGTGAAAAGCTCGACCTCGGAGTACGGCAAAGCGGAGGTAAATTATTTCCCCTCGCCCATAACTGCCGGAATGCCCGGAAGCGCGGTGTGCTGGATGAGCCATACCGACAGGATAACCAAGCTCCCGCAGGGCTTCAAAATGCTCGCCAAATCGGATAATTGCCCCTTTGCGGCATTCGGAAACGAAAGAGAAAAGCTCTACGGCGTGCAATTCCACCCCGAAGTAAACCACACATACATGGGCACAACCATACTTAAAAATTTCCTCTACGGCGTATGCGGGGCCGTCGGCGATTGGACGATGAGCAACTTCGTCGCAAACCAGATAGCCGCGCTCAGACAAAAGATAGGGGATAAAAAGGTGCTGTGCGCAATGTCGGGCGGCGTGGATTCCGCCGTCGCCGCGACGCTTGTACATAAGGCGGTGGGGGATAACCTCACCTGCGTGTTCGTCGATCACGGACTTTTGAGAAAGTATGAAGCCGACGAAGTTATGAAGGTTTTCAAAGACGGGCTGGGAATGAATCTGATAAAGGCCGACGACGGCGAAATATTCCTCTCCCGCTTAAAGGGCGTGACCGACCCCGAGACAAAGCGCAAGATAATAGGCGAGCAATTTATCCGCTCCTTTGAAAAGCAGGCAAAGGCGATAGGCAAGGTGGATTTCCTCGTTCAGGGCACCATATATCCCGACGTTATCGAAAGCGGCAAGGGCAAATCGGCTACCATAAAATCCCACCACAACGTAGGCGGACTCCCTTCGGTTGTCGATTTCAAGGAGATCGTAGAGCCTCTGCGCGATCTGTTCAAGGACGAGGTGAGGATGGTTGGCTTCGAGCTCGGACTTCCCAAATCGGTGGTAATGCGCCAGCCCTTCCCCGGGCCGGGGCTCGCAATAAGGATAATGGGCGAAGTCACCGAAGAAAAGCTGGAAACTCTGCGCGACAGCGATTATATCCTGCGCACGGAGATAGCGAAAGCCGGATTGGAGGGCGAGATATGGCAGTATTTCACCGTCATAACCAACTCCAAAACGGTGGGAGTGCAGGGGGATTTCCGCACATACGAAAACGTAGTCGCCATACGCGCCGTGACCAGCGTTGACGCGATGACGGCCGATTGGGCGCGCATACCCTACGACGTGCTCGAGACTATTTCCACCCGCATCGTAAACGAGGTAAAGCACGTCAACCGCATTGTCTACGACATAACTTCCAAACCCCCTTCAACCATAGAGTGGGAGTAAAAAAATGAAATTTTATCGCCCATACAAGGCGGAAATCGCTTTGACAAAAAGGGCGTAAAATGATAAAATATAACAGTCGAACAGCTACCCGCGTAAAATTCCGACAGGCAATTTTTCGCGGGTTTTGTCTGTCCTGCGCAGTTTTCAGGTAGCTTTTTCTCCGATAAAGACTCCGAAAATTTTTTCTTCACGGAGGTATTTATGGAAGAAAATCAAACAGCCGCCGCACCTTTAACGGCGGAAGAAGACAACAACAGATATTTGGGGACGGAAAAAATTTACAAACTCATACTTAAATTTTCCATTCCCTGCGTGCTTTCCCTCGTAGTATCCGCGCTCTACAATATTGTAGACCAGATATTCATAGGCAACAGTCCGCTGTCCGCACTCGGCAACGCGGCGACGGGTATAGTTTTTCCCATTTTCATAATCGCACAGGCGTTTGCGTGGTGGTTCGGCGACGGTTGTGCCGCGTATCTGAATATCTGTCAGGGTAGAAAGGATGCCGGCAACGCGCATAAGGCGATAGGCACGGGCATAGTGCTGACGGCCGTTGCAAGCGTCTTGCTTATGGCAATTTTGTATCCGTTGCAAAGGCCTGTTCTTACGCTTTTCGGCGCGTCTGAAAACAGTTTGCCGCTTGCCATAGAGTATTTCAACATAATTTTGGCATTTTTCCCCGCATTTATGATAATGAATATGCTCAACGCCGTGATCCGCTCCGACGGAAGCCCCGGCTGGTCTATGGCTTCCATGCTCGCTGGGGCGATCGCCAATATCATTCTCGACGCGGTATTCATAATGGCGTTGAAGTGGGGGATGTCCGGTGCGGCGTGGGCGACGGTTATAGGACAGATCATATCTTTTGCTATAAGCGTGTTTTATTTTGTATTCCGCACAAAGACTTTCAAACTCCGTTTAAAGAGTTTTGTCCCCGATTTCAAGGAGTTTTCGCACGCTGCAAAGTTGGGGATGTCCTCGTTCATAACCCAATTCACAATAGTTATAATATCGGTCGTTTGCAACGCCATGCTCGTAAAATACGGCGCGCAGTCTGAGTACGGGGTTGATATTCCCATATCGATAATAGCCATAGAGAGCAAAGTATTTACGGTCGTCATCAATATAGTGGTGGGAATAGTGCTCGGTTGCCTGCCTATAATAGGCTACAATACGGGCGCGAAAAACGTCTCGCGCGTAGTCAAACTGTATCTTTGTATACTCGCCTGCACCGTTACCGTGGGCTTAATATTTACGGCGCTGTTCGAGGCCGCTCCCGACGCGGTGACGGGCATATTCGGCGCACCCACAAACAGCGGCATAGACCCCGCAAAATATTGGGAATTCGGCAGAAAAGTTTTCAGGATCTTCTTAATGCTTGTGACTTTCACTTGCATTATCAAGATGACAACCATATTTTTCCAGGCGTCCGGCAGACCCGTTCTGTCCATAATAACCTCGCTGATAAGGGATATAGTTTGCTTTGTCCCGCTCGTGTGTATTCTCCCCGTTTTCTACGGGATAGACGGCATTTTATGGGCGGCGCCCGCGGCGGACGGAGTGGCGATTATCGTGTCGGTTGTGTTTACAGCAGTGCATTTTGCGGGATTGAAACGCTCCCGCACCGCCCCGCAGGAGGCAGTTGAGGAAATTAAACCCTCCGTCGAAGGCGTGATAATTACGATAGGCAGACAGCACGGCTCATCAGGCAAGCAGATAGGCAAAATTCTTGCGGAAAGGCTGAATATTCCCTTTTATTATAAAGAGATGACCGCGCTCGCCGCACGTGAAAGCGGGCTGGATAAGGAATTTATATCCAACCTCAACGAAAATTACGGTAACGCGCTGTATTTGAGTTGCGAGCCCCTCCGCCGGGCAGTGGACGCCCAGGACAGGATCATAAGGAAGATAGCCGAAAGCGGCAGTTGCGTTATCGTCGGCAGAGCGGCCGACTACGTTTTAAGGGATCGCACCGACGTCGTAAGGGTGTTCATACACGCGCCGGAGGAGTATCGCATAAAGAGGATAACAGAGCTGTACGGCGACGACTATGCTTCGGCGAAAAAACATGTGAGGCGCTCCGACGGGGCGAGGGCGAAATATTACAAGGCCGTAACCTCGGGCGAGTGGGGCAACGTAGCCAACTACGATTTATGCGTAAATTCGTCTATAGGAGTGGAAGCCGCGGCGGATGTCATCTTGAATTTTTTGAATTTTTACAGAAAATAAGCGCAAAAAAAGCCGTTTTGCCCGTGTGTCAAAAAAGACGCGCGGGCATATTTTTTTTCGCTCTTGATTTTTATAATAATGTGTGGTATACTTGGTTTTAATGACCGACATCGAAGAGCTGAAAAACTTAATAAACCCCAAGAAGAATGCGGATAAACGCTTTTATCTCGATTTGTTGGACGGCGAAAAACAGGCGCAGTGGGAGGATATGCACATTGCCGCCGTTTTGAAAATGCTCAAGATAGTCCACCTATTAAAGCTCAGCCGCAGGATAAAGCAGGCGGAGGAAGAAAAAGCCCTTGTTACGTCCTCTCCCGATTACGACGCGGAAAAATACAGAAGGGTTTTGGAGCTCAACGCCCAGATTTCCGATTGCCGCAAAAAACAGCAGAGCTACAAGTGCTTTTTCGACGAGCCCTATTTTGCCCGCATGGACATGATAGACAACAAGGACGGATACAACTCTTATTATATAGGCAAACGCGGGGACGAATCGCTTGAAATAGTCGATTGGCGCGCCCCCGTCGCACGAAGGTACTACCAAAAGAGCACGCTTGATTTCACCATAGGCGAATTCAATTACAAGCTTGTTCTGCGCCGCGCGATACGCACCAAAAGCGGAAGAGTGGTGGAGTTTAAAAACGAATATCTTTCCGTGGGCGACGCGCTCACAAAGGAGGAGATAGGCGGGCGCGACGCGTCTGTCATATTTGACCCGTTTTTAAAGGAAATTCTCCGTTCCCGCAAGGAAAAGCAGGAAATCTGCGACATAATAGAGACTATTCAGGAAAAGCAGTACGAGATCATCACCGCGCCGGAGCGCGCGGAATTTGTCGTGCAGGGCGTTGCGGGAAGCGGCAAGACGATGATACTTTTGCACAGGCTCTCCTATCTGATGTACAACAACGAGGACATCAAGCCCTCAAGCGTTTTGGTTATTACGCCGTCGGACAGTTTCAACGCGTTTATAGACGAGCTTTCGCAGATCCTCGAGCTGGAGAAAATAAGGACTATCACGCTTGAAAATTACTTCATCAAACTGTTGCAGAGCGTCGGGTTGGATCTGAGCGGGAAAATAAATTATTTCGCCCCCTTGCCGGAGGAGTACAAAAGCTATCTCTATTCCCCGCGCTTTGTCGCCGACGCGCGCAAAAAACTTTCCCAAATTTTCGATAACGTCCGCGGCATGATACCGGGCGGCGGGGACGAGCTTTCCGTAAAACTTTCGGAGTGCACGGAAAAGCAGATAAAGAGCTACGAAAAGATCAAAAACGCGGGGCTGAGGGTGCGCAGGTGCGTGCTCGGCGAGATAAAGGAGAAGCCGGACGGCGGCCTCTTCTATACCAAGCAGATGCGCACGCTTTTCAATTGCGTCTACGACGTCGAAGAATTCCTCACCCTGAACCGCACCGACGAGCGGATGGGCAGGAGCGATTTCTTCTACAAACAGCTCTTTTCCTTCTATAAATCATTGCGCTATATTTCGCACAACTACTCTAAAATATGCACGGGCGCGGTGGAAGATCTTCACTCGCTATATGACGCCGTGGAAAGGGAGATCGCCGATCTGAAGAGGTACAAACAGCATATCGGCGGCAAAGTGGAGTACACCTATCCCGACAGAATAGAAAAGCGCGAGGCGACCCAAAGGGAAATTACCCAAACGGTCGCGCTCGTGGAGGAGATAGAGTACGGATTCAACGCAATTGTGGACTTCGCCGAAGTCGTGCGCGGGGAAAAGTACGTCGATAAGATAGGCGCATGCGAGGATACGGCCGCGCTCGCAAAATTTTTCTACAGGGAAATAATCAAGCCTGCGAAGGTGAAATACGGCGTGGACGGAAAGCTGAGAAGCGGCGACGCATACGCTATCTGCCTGTTGCTCAGCGAAATGGGCTTTACCCTCACGCCCACTTACGCCTTTGTTTTCGTTGACGAGGCGCAGGATATTTCACCCTCGGAATACGAGGTTTTGAAAAAGGTCAACGCCAACGCATGTTTCAACGTGTTCGGCGACTTGAGCCAGAATATCACCCCCTATCGCGGAGTAGGGGATTGGAAAACCCTCGGCTATCCCGTCTACGAGCTCGATTTGAACTACCGCAACACCAACCAGATAGTCGGTTACGTGTCCGAAAATTTGCATGTCGCGATGAAGGCGATAGGCTTGGGCGGCGCGGAAGTGGCGGTAATTCACAGCAAATCGGTCGCGTCTTACCTTTCGGGGAAGTCGGGCTTGCGCGCCGTGATAACCACCGAAGACAACCTCGGCGCATATACGCTCAAATCGTACAACGTCGTGCGCGAGAGCGGGAGAATATCCAAAAGCAAGATAAACATAATGACGGTCTACGAGAGCAAGGGGCTGGAGTTTACCGCCGTAGCCGTGGTGGACGGCGACATGACGGTAAACGAAAAATACGTCGCCTATACACGCGCGCTGAAAGAGCTCGCACTTGTGCGCGATTGACGGGCTAAATGGGTTTTTTGTGTAAAATACGGGTAAATTTATCATGCTTTGGTGAAATTTTTATAATAAATGCCCGCCGCGCGTAAAAGTGTAGACAAAAACGCCTTTATGTGCTAAAATATTTTCGTTTGTGTAAACAGGAGGAGCGATCCGTGTGGTATGAAATTCTGTACCGTGTGCTCAGCATTATAAATTACATAGTGCTCATAATAATCGCTATTCCCGTCCTTTTGCAGCTCTTTTACGTGTGCGCCTCTTTCGTAAAGAAAAAGACATATCCCAAGAGTGAAATAAAAGGCAGGATAGCATATTTGATACCTGCGCATAACGAAGCGGACGTCATCTCCAAGACGGTCAGGGGCGTGATAGAGGGGCAGGATTATCCCCGCGACAAATTCGACGTGTTCGTCGTCGCGCACAACTGTACGGACGATACCGCGCGTCTTGCCCGCGAAGCGGGCGCGATAGTGCTGGAGTTGAACGATCCCGACCCCGCTCACCGCATGGCGCTGTATCCCTTGAAGCACGGCGTGGATCACATAATAAACCTTACGGAAAATGCTTACGATATAGTCGTCCACCTCGACGCGGATAACCTCATAAACGCGGAATTTTCCTCGCTCATGAACGACGCGTACCAATCGGGCGTGGATTTTGCCCGCCCTTACGAGGGCGCGATAAACGCGACGCAGAATTTCTACACGAAGGCCTGTACGCTCTTTTACAGCTTCGATTCCCGCTACGGAAGCCGCGTAAGGGAGAGGTTGGGAATAGCCGCCCACGTCAACGGAAGCGGCGCGATGATGAGCGTGCGCATGCTCAAAGCCTGCGGCGGATACGATTGCCAAAGCATTTCGGACGACGCCGAGTTTAATTTCAACAGAATGCTCGATGGCTATAAAGGGCATTTTGTGGAGGACGCCGTAGTATACGAGGATATGCCCTCGTCGTTCAAAGATACCCTCAACCGCAACAAGCGCATAGGAAGCGGCGGCATGAAACTCTTGAAAACAAAACTCAGGGAAATGGTGGGCAAATTCTTCACTACGGGCAGATTTTCCTACATAGAGATGTTTTTGACATACATATTCAATTTTCTCACTATTTTGCTTTCCGTCTGGGTGCCTCTGTATTATATCTATCATTTCCTGTTCCTCGGATTTACGGCGTACGGCGCGTTGCCGCTAAGCTACAAACCGATATCCTATTACTACAATTCTCTGTGGAACACCGTGATAATAGGCGGCGCGATAATAGTGGGGCTGTTTCTGTTTTTCGGATATTTGCAGGCGCTGTTCCTCGTGCTTTCCGACTATAAAAAGCTCGGAGCGCAAAAGAGGGGCCAGCTTCTTTCCGCAGTCTTTTTATTCCCGCTGTTTTTGCTCCTCTACGCGATAACTCTCGCGATCGGCGCAATGAGCAAACCCAGCTGGGGCAAGGTCAACAGAAACGTCAAAAAATAATCATACAGATCATCGGTCAAGGAGTTTTCCATGGATGAAATTGCGCTCTCTATAGAGCATTTAAGCAAATCGTACGGCGAGCTTAAAGCCATAAACGATATATCATTTAAGGTGAAAAAGGGCTCGCTTTTTGCTTTTCTCGGCGTGAACGGCGCGGGCAAAAGCACGACGATAAACATAATATGCTCCATACTTTCCAAGGACGCGGGCAAAATAATCGTGAACGGCCGCGACCTCGACGACGATCCTTACGCCATAAAGAGGGACATCGGCATAGTCTTTCAGACGAGCGTGCTGGATAAGGAATTGACCGTCAGACAGAATTTGGAAATACGCACGGCTTTTTATTCCCTCACAAAGGAAGAGCGCAAAAAGAACATTGCGGATATAACCGAGCTGCTTGAGCTCAAACCCATATTGAACCAAAGCGTCCGCACCCTTTCGGGCGGGCAGTTGAGGCGCGTTGACATCGCGCGCGCCATGGTGCATAAGCCAAAGCTACTGATTTTGGACGAGCCGACCACCGGCCTCGATCCCAAAACCCGCCTGAACGTCTGGTCCTTGGTGGACAGAATACGGAAGGAGACGGGGATGACGGTCTTTCTCACCACGCACTACCTCGAGGAGGCGGATAAGGCCACCGACGTGGTGATAATGGATAAGGGCAACATAATTGCGCACGGAACGCCCGTGGAGCTCAAGAACAAATACAGCACGGACAGCCTTTTCAGCTATCAGCCGCGCGACGCGGCCTTTGAAGAAAAGCTTGAAAAGGGCGGCTATCCCTTCAGATACGACGGCGAGAGGGAGGCGTATAAAATAACCATAGGCGGCACGGAAGAAGCCAAAAAATTTTTGGCGGAGCTGGGCGGTTTCGTCAAAGATATGGAGATAATAAAGGGGAATATGGACGACGTATTCCTCAACGTGACGGGTAAAGACATAAAACTTGCGGGGGCGAACGATGGAGAATAGTAAGATGAATTATTGGCGCATGTTCGTCCAGCTTACGCGCAGGCACCTTCTCGTGTTTTTCAGGAATAAAGTCAGGGTATTTTTCACCCTGATGGTGCCCTTCATAATCTTCGCCATATACATTTTGTTTTTGCGCGACCTCGAGATGACCACGGCGCGCTCCATTTTGGAAGAATACGGCTTGTCCTTTGCAAAGGACCCGTCTTTGGAGTTGCAGGTGGGAACGGTCATCGACAGCTGGATGTTATCCGGCATCATCGCAATATCGACCATAACCGTCTCATTGCAGACAAACACCATTATCGTCAGCGACAGGGAGAACGGGATCAACCGTGACTTCGCCTCTTCGCCTATAAGCCGCAACCTGCTTATCGTATCCTATTTCGCCTTCAATATTCTGGTTACGACGCTTATTTGCTTCATATTCCTGCTCGTTTGCCTTTTGTATCTCGCGTGCATGGGGGAGTTCGTCTTGACTTTCGCCGATTTCCTTCTGATATTTGCGGTGCTCGTCTATTCGTCCGTCGTGTCGGTATTGCTCACCGTATTTATCTGCTCGTTTATAAGCCGCGATTCCACAATGGCAAGCGTAAACACGCTCATTTCCACGGCGGTGGGATTTATTATAGGCGCGTATCTTCCCATAAGTTCCATGCCCGCGTGGGCGCGCAACGTCAGCGCGTTTTTCCCGGGGACATTCTCGTGCTCGCTTTTGAGGTATTCCTTCATGGGCACGCCGATAGCCGCTCTGAGGGAATACGTCACGGTCAACTATCCCGAGTTTGCAAGCGGCATGCTCGGGCAAATCGAGGCGAGCTTCGGATACAATTTCATATTTTTCGGGAAGAGCGTCGCCCCCGGTTGGCAGGCCCTCGTAAATCTGATTTTCATAGCCATATTGATAGTCGCCAACGTGCTCGCGGCAAACAAGCTCGTCCTTGTTCTCGGCTCCGTCGGCAAGCAGATCAAAAAGGTCAAATTAGGCGCGGACAAACTCTTTTCGGAGCTAAAAGGAGAAAAGGGAACGCAAAGCGGCGGCGCGGGGAAGCAAGATATAAAGGCTGACGATATAAGCCGGAACGGAGACGATAAAAGCGGCGCGTAAAAATAAATGGCGGCGGATAAGTAGAAATTCAATAAAATAACAGGGTTGAGCGGCTTGCGAAAGCCGCTTTTACTTTGCCCGTATTTTGTCAATAAATATTTGAGTAAAATATTGTAAAATATGGGAAAAAGTGATACAATATATATCGGTTTAACGATTTTCCGCATACGCGCAAAAATTTGCAATTAAAGGGCTCGGGAGAGGTTATGGCAGGCAATAAAAAGAACAAAAAGATAGAAGAAAAGCTGAGTTTGGACGGGGAACTTTTAAACTGCGTTTCCTATGCGACGTATTTTAACCGCATACCGCTGTTTACATCTTTCAAGCTGTTCAACGGCGGAGAGGAAGATATTGACAATATGGTTATTGCGATAAGCGGCTCAAACAAACTCATTTTGCCCGCGCGCATTTCCATAGACAAACTTGCCGCGGAAAGCAGTATGGAGGTAAAAACGCCCTCTCTTCTCAACCCCAAATACCTCGCCGAGGCTGAGAGCGCGGAAGTCTGCACCGTAACGGTCTCCGTGGTTTGCGGGAAAGAGGAGATATGTTCCCTGCAATCGGAAGTTACGGCCATTCCCATGGAGAGCTGGTCGGGGCTTTCCGGCAACGCCGAAATGCTCGCCGCATTTGTGCGCCCCCGCCTGTCCGACTGCCAGAAAATTTTGGCGGAAGCCGGTCTGCAACTCAAAACCTGGGGCTTTTCCAAGGAGTGGAGCGGGTACTCGGGCAACGACAAAAACGCCATAATGTACGCGTTCGCTTCCGTCTTTTCGGCTATACGCAATTTAAATATAGAGCGCGGCCCCGAAGGCGACCCCACGGGAATAACGGAAATAGGCAACATAGCGGAGATAGTGGGGGAGAAAAAAGCATGCCCCCTCGCAATGGCCGTGTTTACCGCGTCCTGCCTCGAAGCCGCCCGCTTAAATCCCGTCATTTTGATAGGCAAAAACAAGATAGGGGTGGGAGTATGGCTTTACGAAAGCTGTTTCAACTCCACCTTGCAGGACGATATGTCGGTTATAGAGCGCTACGTTTCGGCGGGCGTCAACAACCTCGCGATAATAGACGCGGACGATCTGTTCGCGCACAAGAACGCCAGCTTTACGACTTCATCGTCGCACTTCATGTCCCTGCTCTTATCGGGGAAGTACGATACTTTGATAGACGTCAAGCGTTGCCGCATTGGCGGGATATTCCCCATGCCCATAAAGATAGGCAAGGGCGCGTCCTACGAGATTTTGGGCGACAGGCAATTTTCCTACGAGGCAAAGCCCGATAAACTCATAGAGGCGGATAAACTTGCCCTCGGCCGCACGCCGACGAAAAACAGAAATTGGGAGAGGCGGCTTCTCGACCTTTCGATGAAGAACAATCTCCTTTGCTTCAGATACAACCGCGACTGCGTGCATTTGCTTATAACCGATTTGACGGAGTTTACGGAAAAACTCCACGAGCTGTCCGTCCTCACCGTATTGCACAACCAGACGGCTATAGAGGACGCCCGCTTTTTCGGAACGGGCGAAAAGGTCAAGACGCTTGCGGAGCTCATCAGAATAGAGCTTTCCTCCGGCATAGTGCGCTCCTATTCGGGCGAGGCGGCCCTCGCGGAGAACGTGCAAACGCTTATAAGAAAGGGCAAGGCTACGCAGGAAGAGGTGGGCGCAAACACGCTGTATCTCGCCCTCGGTTTCCTGCAGTGGAAGCGCAAGGAAGAAAAGGAGTTTAAATACGCCCCCGTCGTGCTTTTGCACCAGGAATTCGGCATAGAGGTGCGCGGGCTCGAGGACGAAAAGCTCACGCCCGCCCAGATACTTGCGGTTGTGCGTTCGCGTACTTCCAATATGCGCGGCTGGCTCGTGCACGAGGACGTGTATCTGGCGCAATTCACATTCGCCGGCTATGCCATGTGGAAGGACGTGCGCGACAATATGAACATCTACAAGCGCAACCCGCTTATCGCAAGCCTTCTTTCCAACACCAATATGTTCGGAGAAAACAAGCTCCATGCGCAGAGGGAGGACGACGCGCCCCCCGCAAGCGTGCTCACGCCCCTTTCGTGCGATTCCTCGCAGTACGCCGCCGTTGCGGAGTCCGCCCTCGGCACGACTTTCGTGCTCCACGGCCCTCCCGGCACCGGCAAGAGCCAGACGATAACCAATATGATTGCCAACGCGCTTGACGAGGGCAAACGCGTATTGTTCGTCGCGGAAAAGCGCGCCGCCCTCGAGGTAGTCAAAAAGCGTTTGAACGACATAGGGCTCGGGGAATTTTGTCTGGAACTCCACAGCGGCAAAACGGTTGACAAGGGCGAGATAGTGCGCAGTATAGAGAACGTCCTCTCGCTTAAATACGATTTCGACCAAACCAAATTCGACGCGGAAGGGGATACTATAGAGGCCTACAGGCAGACGCTCCGCCGCCCGCTGGAAGCGCTTCACAAAAAGCGCGGCCTCGGCGTTTCGGTTTACGAGGGCATACTCAATTATCTCAACAATGCCTCCGCGCCCGAGCTTGTGAATATAGAGAGTACATTTTATGATAATTTGACGGCCAAAAAGCTCGCGGAATACGAGAATATGCTTTTGACCGCGCAGGCGGCCGCCAAGGAGTGCGGCGGCGTTTACCGCTCGCCCTTTTCAAACGTCAACCTTACGGATTGCGATATAGGCGTAAAGCGCAGCGTGCAATTTTCCGCCGAAGTGGTCGTTGCGGAACTCAAACACCTCAAAAATTATCTTGCACTCTTCCTCGACACTTTCAACCAAAAGGTCAGCACTTTCACGCCCCGCAAGCTTTCGGATCTGATCTCTATTGTGCGCACCCTTTCCGCCGGCTCGCTTAAAACCTTCTTCTCCTGCGACGAGAGGGATTTTTACGTGTTCTACAACGCGAACCTGCGCTACGACGCGCGCGTGAAAAATTGGCTGGTCAAATTCAAAGGGCTCGCAGATCTGACCAAGCTTTCCGACGGCATGGAGCGGGAGATAGAGGACTTCGCCGACGGCGATTACAAGCTTTCCAAAAAGCTCACTGCGGCGGTCAAGCGCATATCCCACCTCGCCAAAACGCCCATCAAGGCGGGCGAAGAGCTCGATTGGGTCAAGCGCGCCCTCGAAATCGAGCAGGACAGGCAGAAAATTCTCGCCTATACAAAGCTTTCGGCAAACTTCACCACTTTGTCGGGCGGCATAAACGATAAAAAGAGGGAGGATTTCCTCTCGCCGCTGTACGCGTTCCACAAACTGTGCGACGGAGTGTTCATGGATTACAACGCGGACGCTTTCAATTCGGTGTGCGCAAAGGCGGCGGACGGTCACTTAAAGCCCCTTTACGCCGGCATTCTGGGCGCGGCCCAGGCCTTTGAGGAGAGCAGCGGATATTTCATTGACGTTATCAAAGCGGACAAGCGCGTGTATGCGGACGCGGACATATTCGGATATTTCACCTCCAAATGTTCCGCGCTCATCGACAATATCGATATGCTTCCCGCGTGGTGTATGTACAAAAAGACGGCAAAGGAGCTTAACGACAGCGGCCTCACGTTTATAACCGACGCGCTCGAAAGCGGGCAGATAAGCGGCGAAAAAATACTTTCCGCCTTCCGCAAAAACGTCTACAGGAATTTCGTGCAGAAGAATATCCCGGCAGACCCCTGCCTCGCGGAGTTTTCCGCAACCGTCATGGACGAGACGGCGAGCAGTTTTTCGCGTATTCTCGAGGAATATTCCCGCCTTACGCGCGAAAAGATAAGGCACGACCTTATAGCCCGCCTGCCGGGCGAGGGAGCGGAGGGACCTCTCGCGCTCGAGCTTATGTCCTTCCGCCGCCAGACCAAATCCAACCTGCGCGCGCTCAATCTGCGCGAACTTATTGCCGACATTCCGGAGCTTTTAAAGGTGACGTCGCCCTGCATGCTGATGAGTCCGTTCACGGTCTCGCAGTATCTGCCCGCCTCGCCCGACCTTTTCGACCTCGTTATATTCGACGAAGCATCCCAGCTTCCCACTTGCGAGGCGGTTCCGTCGCTTGCCCGAGCAAAGAGCGCTATAATCGTCGGCGACCCCAAGCAGATGCCGCCCACGTCTTTCTTCATGTCGGTCGGGCCGGACGAGGATAATCCCGAGACGGACGATCTGGAAAGCGTGCTGGACGATTGCCTCGCTTTGGGCATACCCGAAAAGCATCTGACCTGGCACTATCGCTCCAAGCACGAAAGTTTGATAGCTTTCTCCAACATAATGTTCTATTCCTCCAAGCTTTGCACCTTCCCGTCTCCGGACGCCCTCGATTCCCGCGTGGGATTCAGATACGTCGAGCACGGCGTATACCAGCGCGGCGGGACGAAGTGCAACAAGGAGGAGGCGGAGGCGTTGATAGCCGAGGTTTTGCGCCGTCTTTCCGACCCCGTTTTGCGCGCATCCTCGATAGGCGTGGTTACATTCTCCACGCCCCAGCAGGTGTATATAGAAAAATTGCTCTCGAAGGAGCTCGCCGCCCGCGGCCTCGAGGACGCGGCATACGACAGGTACGAGCCGCTGTTTGTTAAAAATCTCGAAAACGTGCAGGGCGACGAGCGCGACGTCATCCTCTTTTCCGTTTGCTACGGTCCGGACGAAATGGGCAAAATATCGCTCAATTTCGGGCCGCTCAACCAGCTCGGAGGCTGGCGCAGGTTAAACGTCGCCGTCTCCCGCGCCCGCGAGGAAATGTTGGTGTTCTCCTCTATGCGCTACACGATGATAGATTTATCCCGAACGACTTCGCGCGGAGTTGCCGGGCTCAAAGCTTTCCTCGAGTTTGCGGAAAAGGGCAGGGCAGGGCTCGCTTCTCCGAGCGATGAGATAATAATCAACAAAGTCGGCATAGGCAAGCATATCGCGCGCGAGCTTTCCTTCTACGGCTACGAGTGCCGTTGCGACGTGGGCGTTTCCGATTTCAAAATAGACGTGGGCGTGCTCGACCCCAAGAACAAGCGCAATTTCATCCTCGCGATACTCTGCGACGGCAACACGGATTTTTCCATAAAGGACAAATTCGTGATGCAGGTCAACACATTAAAACGCAACAATTGGAATGTTTACAAGCTCTATTCCGTAAACTTCTTCAACAATCCAAAGCGCGAAATAAAGAAGATAAAGGATTATCTCGACAAGCTCACAAACGCCCGTACAGATATTTCCGCAAGCGTGAAGAGGGCGTACAAATGCGCAAAGTGCGATGTAAAAGGCGATTCCGCCGCCCTTCTTTCGGGAGAAAGGGACGCGGAGATAATTTCCGTGATAAAGGCCGTCGTCAACGCGGAGGAGCCGATAAGCGAACAGTTTTTGATAAAGCGCGTCCTCGCGCAGTACGCAATTTCCAAATACGGCACGCGCCTCGAGGCCAAAGTAAAATCGCTTATACCCGCATGCAATTTCAAGATGACAAACTTTATGGGCGCGGATTATTATTATCGCACGGACAAGGCCGTCTCTGCCGATAAATTCCGCGTGGAGGAGGGCGCGCCCGTGAGGATTTCGGATACCGATTTTTCGGCTTTCGATATAATGGCGTGCTTAAAGGCGGCTCTCCTCGAAAACGTCAGCATGTACCGCGACGAACTAATCGCGGCCGTGTGCGCGCAATTCAAACCCGCGCGCGTCACGGAAAAATATACGTCGTTTATCAGCGCCTGCATAGACTTCGGCGTCGGGGACGGCACGTTTATAAGGAGCGTTTCGGACAGAATTTCCCTCGGTTAAGGCCATGAAAGCGTCGCGAAAGAAAAAACTTTTCAATTTCCGCCTGACATCCGCGATCGCGCTGTCGCTTATAGCGGGCATACTTGCGGGAGTGATTTTCGCCTATTTTTCGGTAGACGGCATATACATCCTCGCCTTGTGCGCCGCCGCGGCGGTAGCCGTCATTCTGTGCGCCGTGATCTCCGGCAAAGCCGAAGTCATCTTAAACGGCGCTTTGGTGGCCCTTGCCTTTATCGGCGGGTCGGTTTACGCCTATTTTATATGCGCCGCCTTTATAGCTGACGGCCTCGAGTGCGGCAAATGGATACTCGTGAGCGGCTCTGTTGACAAAGTGGGAGTGACTTCGGGCGGCAAAACTTACCTCGTTTTGAGCGGTTGCGTTGCGGGCGGGGTCAGATCTGACGGCAAAATAGTGGCGTACCTCGGCGAAAACGCGGGCGATTATTGCGCGGAAGGGTACAAAGTAAGCTTTTTTACCGCGCTCGGCAAGGAAAGCCTTTTCGAGGACGGGGAACTTACCTATAACGCCTGCAACGGTATAAAATACTATTGCAGCGTCAAGAGCGGATTAAGGGCGGAGTGGGGATTTTCTCTCTTCGGCCGCATAAACGGCGCTATACGCGGCGCGCTCTTCAATAACCTCGACGACGAAACGGCATCCGTGTGCTTTGCCATGCTGACGGGCGACTCGTCTTCCATATCGGAAGGCACCCTCACCTCGTTCAGATATGGCGGCATAGCCCATCTTTTCGCCGTTTCTGGTCTGCATATAGGCGTGATTTTCGGCGCGCTTACCCTGCTTTTCAAGCTGTTTCCCGTCAACCGCTTTATCTCTGCGGCGGTGCGCCTTTTCGCGGTGATTTTCTATGCCGGTATTTGCGGATTCAGCCCGTCGTCGGTAAGGGCGGTCTGTATGTGCGCCGTCTCGGTTATCGCTTTCCTGTCATACAGGAAAAACGACGGCTTGAGCTCCCTTTCCGTAGCGGCTGTCGTGTCGCTGTTGATAAATCCGCTGTATCTGTTCGGTGCGGGCTTTTTGCTCTCTTTCGGCGCGGTGCTCGGCATTGTCATGCTCGGCCGCAATATACAAGACGCACTGTTCTTTCTGCCCGATAAATTGGGCGAGGCGATCTCGGTGGGGATCTCCGCCCAGCTTGCAACCGCGCCCGTTCAGTTTGCTTCGTTCGGATATATTTCGTGGGCGGGGTTATTTCTTAACATTCTTATAATCCCCATAGTTTCGGCGGCGTATATGCTGTTGTTCGCATGCGTGATGATTTCCGTTATAATACCGCCCGTTGCGGGCGCGCTGGTGCCCTTTGCCGCGCTTCCGATAGACGGGGTAATAAACGCCATCGTGACTTGCGGGTTTGAAAACGCCGTCATAAGGCGGGATTTCGGGCTGTGGATATATGCGCCTTTCGTCCTGCTTTTGTGCGGGCTGAGCGATAAATTCAACATCGGACCCGCCTGCCGCAGTACGCTTTGCTCGGCGGCGTTGGTGGGGCTGTGCGTCGGTTTTGTCCTTTGAAAGCGGCCACTTGAAAAAGCGGAGGAGTTATAATGAATTATGTAGAATTGAAGGATGATATTTCCCGCGGCGCGCGCGGCATTTACCTGCTCGAGGGCGAGGACGCGTACTTCCGCACCAAGGCGGAGGAGCAGATAAAACAGGCCTTTTTGCAGATGCCGGAGTTGAATTATACTACTTTCGACGGCGCGACGGCAAAGGGCGCGTCTCTCGGCTCGCTCACGGCCGCGCTTTCCGCCGTTCCCTTTATGTCGCCGAAGCGCATAGTTAAAATTACCGATTTTTACCCCACCGAAAGCGATTACGAAAAGTATTTACAGCCGTTTTTCGATAACTTCCCCGAGGATTCGATACTCATAATAGTCAATTCGCAGACGGGCAAGGGCGTTGACCTGAAGCGCAAAAAGAGCGTGACGTATGTAAATTGCAAGCGCGCGGAAGAGGAAACGGTCGCAAAATGGGTGTACATCACCTTGAAGAGGGCGGGCGTTGCTTGCACGGCGGAGGCATGCGAAGCCGTCGCGCGCTACTGCGTGTGCGATATGTCGCGCGTAAGCATGGAGACCGAAAAGCTGATAGAGTGGGGCAAGGGCGCAAATATCACCAAGGCGGCGGTTGACGACCTCGTGTACAAGGATGCCGAGTATCGCATTTACGAGATGTCAACGGCGATAGCCGCGCGCGATTACGGCATGTTCATGACGGTGTGCAAGGACTTGCTGAGCAAGGGCTTTGACGAGAACGCAATACTTTCTTCCCTTTTGAATTATTTCAAAAACCTCTTATCGGTGCTCACTTTGGGTCCCGACGACGCCCTCGCAAAGACGCTCAAGATGAGCGATTGGGTAATAAAGAAGAATGCAAAAGAGGCGAAAAAGTTCGGGAAGGAAAGGCTTTGCGCGCTGATAGACGGGCTGTATTCCCTGATTTCCTCCTTCAAAGGCGGGCTGATAACCAAAGACGGCGCGCTCGAAAGCGGCATATGCAGGATATTTTTCCCCGACGAAGGGTAAAAATGTGCCCTTAACCGACAAAAAAATACAAGCAGTGGAATAAAGCGCATAAAAAACGCTTTATTTTTTTTCAACAAAATAATATAATTAGTTATGAATAAATCGTGTAATAATAAATAGTGGGAGTTTTGTAAATGGGCGCATCATTCTGGATAGACTATTGGGGAAAACTCAAAGATATGGCTCTTTCTTTCAATTACAGCTATATCTTCGAGTTCCTGATATTCGCAATCACTTTTTATTTTGTGCTGAAAATGATAAAGGACAACAAGGGCATGAGGATCGTCCCCATGTTCGTTGCCGTCATTTTGGGCGTGGGCATATGCTTCTCGCTTTCGGATAAGATAGACAGCGAGATGCTCGTGCTCGTCATCGTGTTCCTCGATATGTTCATTTTGTTGCTGTTCAACACGGAGATAAAGAGGGGATTGCTCGATACGGGCTCCAAAAAGCACGCCAAAAAGGACAACAAAGAGTCCTTGACCGTGAAGGATATCGAGAATACTATAGATGAAATAGTCCGCGCTTTGCAACATATGTCCAAAAACGACATAGGCGCGCTTATCGTGCTTTCCAACGATAACCTCCCCGACAGCGTAATATCCAGCGGCACCGTCATAAACGCGGATATAAATTCCCAGATGATAGAGGCCGTGTTCTATCCCAAAGCGCCTTTGCACGACGGCGCAATGATAATAGAGGGCAACAAGATACACGCCGCGGGTTGCTTCCTGCCGCTCATTCAGGATGAAAATATCCCGCAGGGGATAGGTTCCCGCCACCGTGCGGCCCTCGGGGTCACGGCGGTCGCAAGCGTCACGTCGCTTGTCGTATCGGAGGAAACGGGCATAATTTCCATTGCCAAGAACGGCGAAATAAAGAAGCGTTACGCGTCCGACGCGGATATAAGAAACGCTTTGAGCGATTATTATTGGGCAGACCTTACGGCGCAGGTGAAGTAATATGAAGAAATTTTTCAAAGATTTGTTTACCAAAAATTTAGGACTCAAATTTCTTGCGATAGTTCTCGCGGCGCTTGTCGTGGCGCTGATAAACATTTAAGGCGCAAAGCTATGGCAACCGTAAAAATTCCGGAAATTCTCCTTCCCAAGGACGCGGACATGACCCGCTGGGCGGTAAACGCCTGCGACCAATTCACGTCCGACGAAAAATATTGGGGCGATTTGAAGGCCTTCGTGGGCGACAAACCCTCGACGTTAAACCTCATTTATCCCGAAATTTATCTTAAGGACAATACGCAAAAGCGCATAGACGATATAAACGCGCACATGCGGGATTACTTGGATAGCGGCGTATTTTACGCGCTTGAAGGTAGCTTCGTGCTCGTTAAAAGGAGCACGGCTTCGGGCACGCGCACGGGCATAGTGCTTGCTATAGATTTGGAGGATTATTCCTTTGAAAAGGGCAGCCGCGCGCTCATCCGCTCCACCGAAGCGACCATTCTGGAAAGGATCCCGCCCCGCGTGCAGATACGCAAAAACGCGCCCATAGAGCTTCCCCACGTCATGCTTTTGTACGACGACAAAGAGGGGGAAGTGTTAAAGCGCGCCGTCACAAAAGGAAAGCTTTACGGCTTTGAACTGAATATGGGCGGCGGTTACGTCACGGGCGAAAGGATAATAAACGCGGAGGAAGTCGCGGCACAGTTTTCAAAGCTTTGCGACGGCGACAAATACGGCAACGGACAGCGCATAATGTTTGCCGTTGGCGACGGAAATCACTCCCTCGCGACAGCCAAGACGTGCTGGGAGAACTTAAAACCGACTCTTACAAAGGCGCAGGCCGAAAACCACCCGGCGCGGTTCGCCCTCGTGGAAGCCGTGAATATTTACGACTCCGCGCTCAATTTCGAGCCCATTCACAGGCTCGTCAAGACGAACAACGGCGTGGAATTTTTAAGCGGCCTCGCGCTTGCGGGCAACGGGCGGGCTTATACGGTGACAAAGGGTAAGAAAACGCCCGTTCCCTTCCCCGAAGATATTCCGCAGGGAATAAGGGAGCTTGACGACTATATATCCCGCTTCATCAAAGAATACGGCGGCGAGGTGGATTATATCCACGGAGAGGAAGAGCTTTCCTCATTGAGCGGCTTGGGCGTAGGTATTATGCTCCCCGCTATAAAAAAGGACGATTTTTTCCGCCTTATAGTTACGGGCGGGAATCTCCCCCGCAAGACATTTTCCATGGGCGAGGGCAACGAAAAGCGCTATTACATAGAGGCGAAGAGGATAATTTGAAGCGATCTGCGCGTATTTTAAGCGCAGGGGTTCGGCGTTTTCAGGGCGAGCGACATAAGGTAAAATATGGCATTGAAAGTATGTAAATTCGGCGGCACATCCATGGCGGACGGCAATGTGATGAACGCCGTAAAAAAGATAATATTATCCGACGAGGGCAGGCGCTTTATAGTCGTTTCCGCCCCCGGCAAGCGTTTCGGCGGCGACACCAAGGTCACCGATCTCTTATATGCGTGCCACGAGGAAATAGAGAGGACGGGCGCGTGCTCCGTCGCCTTTTCCAAAGTGAGGACGCGCTTCGAAAGTATCGTAAAAGAGTTGAATATAGAAATGGACATAGCCTCCGTGCTTGACGAGACGGAGTGCCGCCTGAACAGGGAAAAGAGCCGCGATTTCACCGCCTCCCGCGGGGAATATCTCTCCGCGCGCGTTTTTGCCAAGCTCCTCGGCGCGAAGTTTATCGACAGCGAGGACGTGATTTTCTTCGACGAAAGGGGCATGTTGGACGCGGATAAGACGTATAAGGCAATAGCAAAGGCCGTATCCGGCGTAAAAAGCGCGGTTTTCCCCGGCTTTTACGGCGTGGACGTTGAGGGTAAAGTCAAGACTTTCTCGCGCGGCGGCTCCGATATTTCCGGCGCGATAGTGGCGCGTGCGGTGGGCGCTGGCGTTTACGAAAATTGGACGGACGTTTCTGGCTTTCTGGCATGCGACCCCCGCATAGTCGATAACCCGAAAAACATCAAGGCGCTTTCCTATAAGGAACTGAGGGAGCTTTCATATATGGGTGCAAACGTCTTACATTCGGAAAGCATTTTCCCCGTCCGCAAGGCGAATATCCCCATAGTTATCAAAAACACCTTCCGCCCCGACGACGAGGGCACGACAATTCTCCCCATATCGCAGTACAAACCGGACGGCAACATAGTGACGGGCATTGCGGGCAAGAAGAATTTTGTCGTCATACTCATAGAAAAGAGCCATATGAACAACGAGGTCGGCTTTGTGCGCAAGGTGCTCTCGGTGCTCGAAAGGGAGGGCGTTTCCGTGGAGCATATCCCCTCGGGCATAGACACGATGTCCATAGTTTTCGAGGCGGAGCAGGCCGAAGGCTACAAGCTTGAGCGCATTTTGGAGGGCATCAAGGACGAGTGCGAGCCCGATGTCATCCGCGTTATGGAAAACGTTGCGTTGATCGCGACTGTGGGGCACGGCATGTCCTCCTCGATAGGCACATCCGCGCGGCTTTTCAAGGCGATGGCGGAGGCCAATATAAACGTCAAGATGATTGACCAGGGCTCGAGCGAGCTCAATATCATAGTCGGCGTGAAAAACGAGGATTGCGACAGGTGCATAGCCGCCATTTATCACGAGTTTTTCCACTGATTTCACACCGAACTTATCTGTATTTGCGGGCAATTTAATTATTGCCCGTTTTTTTTATGCAAAACAGTTGACAGATAACTGTTTCTATCATATAATAACAGTTGATGAAGCTCATTGTTGATGCGGAAGGAACGCAACCGATTTACGAACAGATAGAATTGCAGATCAAGCGGCAGATAACCTCGGGCGAGCTTGCGCCCGATACGATGTTGCCTTCCATTCGCATGCTAGCCAAAGAGCTGAAGATCGGCATAATCACGGCGAAGCGCGCGTATGACGATCTTACGGCGGAGGGATACACCCGCTCCGTTGCGGGCAAGGGGATATTCGTCGCGCGCGGCGATAAAGACGCGATAAGCAGGGCGGCCGAGGAAAAGATAAAGGGCAAGCTGTCCGATTGCGCGGACTTCGCCGTCGCAAACGGAATAGAAAAAGAAAGAGTAGAGGAGCTTTTGGAAGAAGTATGGAAGAGCAAGTTTTAAACGCGCTGGAAATACAAAATCTGTGCGTAAACTTAGGTACATTCAAAATAGAAAACCTGAACCTGAACATAATAAAGGGCGCGATAACGGGGCTTATCGGCGCGAACGGCGCGGGCAAATCCACGCTTATAAAGACGGTTATGCGCTGTGTGAGGGCGGAAAGCGGCAAAATTTTGTACGGCGGCAAGCGCTTTGCCGGCAACGAAAAGCAAATTTTATCGTCCGTAGCCTGCGTTTTCGACGACGTCGTCTTTTCTGTGGGCAGTAAGCCTAAAACCCTCAAAAAGATATATTCATCCGTCTATCCGAATTTCGACGGCGCAAAATACGATATGCTCGTTGAAAGATTCCGGCTTCCGCAAAATATCAGGGTGCAAAAGTATTCCTTCGGAATGAAGAAAAAGCTTTCCTTTGTCATAGCCCTTTGCCAAGGCGCGGAGTTGCTCATCCTGGATGAACCAACGTCGGGCATCGACCCCTATGACAGAAACGAGCTGACGACTTTGATACAGGAATATATGCTGGATGAAAATCACACCGTGCTCTTTTCCACGCACATAACCGAGGATCTGGATAAAATCGCCGATTACATCGTGATGATGGACGACGGACGTATAACCTTGAACGACAGCAAGGACAATATAACGCAAACCTACCGCTTAGTCCGTTGCACCGACTTGACGGACGAAATGCGCACCGGCGCGATAGGATTGAAGCAGGATATGTTCGGCTATACTTTCGTCACTAAAGACAAGAATATTTCCGGCGAGGGAGTGCAGGTCAAAACGCCTACTATAGAGGAGCTGTTCGTGCACCTTTTGGGCGAGAGAAAAAATCCGGCTCAAGACGTCGGGCAATCAAGCCAAAGCATTTTCGGCATGTAATAAAGGCCAAAGGCAATAAGGAGATAATAAATGAATGCGATAAAGAGGCAATTTGTCGATTTTTTCAACTATATGCGCCTGTCAAGATGCGGCGTAAACGCAAATGCAAGCAGACAAAAGATAAGCCGCAACATAATATTGTACATACTGTTTTTTGTAGTCATAGCCTTTGTGCTCTCGCAGACGACCTCGGGGGTGGATTTTATCTTCGGGGCGATGATAGGCGGGTTTTTGGGCGCGAGCCTGCGCGCTTCCATTAAGCCTTCCGCGATGTCCGTCGCGCCTTTTACGCCCAAACAGCGCATGATATTCAGCTTCCTCAGCTCGGTTATAATAGGGTTATTCTATGCGTTTCTGATATTGATTGTTTCCATAATTATGGTTTTGTTCATGGCGCTGGTGTTATTTCTCATAACGGGCGAAAATCTGCTCGTTTTCGAAGCGAGCGTTACCCAAGAGTTTTATTCCGCATACGGCTACGCATATGAAATGCTGTTGGCGGTGTTTGTGTATTTCGCGCTGTATGCGATAAGCAATTTGACAAACAACCGCGCGAGGATAATATCCGGCGTTTCGCTTATATTGACGCTTGAAACATTCAGCCTGATAATGGCAAACGTGTGCGGCAACTTCGAGTATTCCTTCTACAGCTTCCGGATCTACTGCGACGTCGCGGAAAACATTACGACGCTTTCCATGCCGTGGATACCCATTCTGATTTTGTCAATCGCCTCGGCCCTTGCGATTGCCGCGGCCGTCGCGATTACGATAATGCGATATAAAACGGATAAAGTATAGACAGTGCATAAAACGCAACCCGAGCAGCCCCGCGCACACAAGCGCGGGGCTTATCATATACTGTATTACCGCTGAATATATGAATACTCTTAGCATTTGTCTTATCGTGAAGGATGAGGAAGTCGCCCTGCCGGACTGCCTTGAAAGTGTAAAGGATATTGCCGACGAGATAGTGGCGGTGGATACGGGCTCTGGCGATGGAACAAAGCAAATCGCCTTAAAGTATACCCGCAATGTGTACGACTTTAAGTGGCGCGACGATTTTTCCGCCGCCCGCAATTTCTCCTTTTCCAAGGCAACGGGCGATTTCGTCATGTGGCTGGACGCCGACGATGTAATAACCGCGGAGTGCGCAAAGGAAATTCGCGATATCGTAAAGAAGGGCGATTTCGACGTAGCCATGCTCAGATACGCCGCCGCATACGACGGGGAAGGCAACCCCGCGTTTGTGTACTTCCGCGAGCGCATATTCCGCCGCGCAATGGACTGGGAGTGGCAGGGAGCGGTGCACGAGGTCATACAGCCGCGCGGCAAAGTGATATACAGCGACGCGTGCGTTTATCATAAAAAGCGCAAAAGCAACCCGCCAATGCGCAATTTGCTCATCTATCAAAAGCTCATTTCCGCGGGCAAAGCGCTCTCCCCGCGCGAAAAATTTTATTACGGACGGGAGCTGTTTTTCAACAACATGTTTTCGGAATGCATTGCGGTTTTGAATGATTTCCTATCCGGCGGCGGCTGGGCGGAAAATGAGGTGGATGCAAGCGTCATGCTGTATCGCGCGTACCTCAAAACGGGCAAAAAGGAGCAGGCTTTAAAAGCGCTTGCGTGCGGTTTTCTTTTCTCCTTTCCGCACGCGGAAAGCTGTTGCCTTATTGCCTCGCATTTCGAGGAGCAAAATGACGTTCGTTCGGCCATATATTGGTATCTACGCGCTCTCGGCTCCCCGGAAAAAGCGGAGGACGGCGGGTTTATAAACGAGTATTATCGCGGCTATTTCCCCGCGATGAAGCTGTGCGTGCTGTATGATAAATGCGGCGAAAAACAAAAGGCCGAAAAGTATAACGAGCTTGCCGGGTCATTCAGGCCTAACGACGAAAGTTATATATTCAACAGGAAATATTTTCAATCTAAAGGAGCCGAAAAATAACAAACGCTATGATAAAAGATTTACAGGAATTTATAAAATCCGGCTGTTGCGGCAATAACGGCTGGGGATGCGGTTGCGGGTGCAACAACGCTCCCCGTTGCCACAGCTTTGAAACGATAGTCATTGCACCTACGGGTACGGGCGGAATAACGGGCCCCACCGGCCCCATAGGCCCTACCGGTCCTACAGGCCCTACAGGCCCTACAGGTGCGACGGGCGCAACAGGTCCGCAAGGTGAAGTCGGCGCAACCGGTCCTCAAGGCGAAACAGGCGTAACGGGAGCGGACGGTGCGGCGGCGACAATAGCGGTGGGCACTGTTACCACGGCCGACCCCGAGACCCCCGCGGCTGTTGAAAACGCCGGCACGGAGCAGGCGGCCGTGTTCAATTTCACCATTCCCCGCGGCGCAACGGGCCCCCAGGGCGAAGTAGGCGCAACGGGCCCCCAGGGCGAAGTAGGCGCAACCGGTCCTCAAGGCGAAGTAGGCGCAACAGGTCCGCAAGGCGAAGTAGGTCCCGCAGGCCCCCAAGGCCCCGCAGGACCTCAGGGCGAGCCGGGTGCGGATGCGGAAATCACCCCGGGCGCAGCGGTAGCCGACGCGACGAGCGCGGACGACATTGTAACCCAATTCAACGCGCTTTTGACAAGCTTGAGAAACGCCGGGTTTATTTCATCGGGCGCATAAACAAACCGCAAACGCGCGCCTTGACAAATCGAAGTGCGGCAAGCAAAAGCGGCTGAATACAAACGGGCGGGCCTTTTTTGGGGCCCGCCTCATTTTTACTTCTAATTCCTATTGACAAGGTAGGAATTAGGTGCTATAATCGAGAAGTAGTGAATTTCGGAGTACGGGGAATAATTTTCAAGGTATGGTACGTAATTTCGACGTGACGGGAATGACTTGTTCCGCCTGTTCATCGGGCATAGAGCGCACCGTCGGCAAAATGGCGGGGGTGAACTCCGTCGAAGTAAGCTTAATGGGCAAGAGTATGCGCGTGGATTTCGACGAGGCGACGCTCGGCGAAGCCGAAATAATTCATGCCGTCGAAGAGCTCGGCTACGGCGCGTACAGGGAGGGCGAGGCGCCCGTCAAAAAGCAGGCCGGGGAGGATAAAAAACTCTTTATCCGCTTTATAATTTCCATTTGCCTTTTGGCGCCGCTGTTGTACGTATCGATGGGGCACATGTTAGGCGCGCCCGTTCCGTATTTTCTCGATCCGTCAAAGGGGAACGAGAGGTGGTTCGCGCTCTATCAGGCAATTTTATCGGCTGTCATAATAGGCGTAAACTACAAGTTTTTCACTCGCGGATTTATGGCGGTTATCCACCGCGTGCCCAATATGGATACGCTTATATCCCTCGGCTCGGGCGTGTCGTTTATCTATTCCATGGTTTTGACGGTTTTCATTTTCGTCGGCATGGACGCGCACGCAAACGCGATGAATTTGCATTTCGAGAGCGCGGCTACCATTCTCGCTTTGGTGACCCTCGGCAAATGGCTGGAAGAGAAATCCAAAAAGCGCACGGGCAGTGAAATAGACAAACTCTTGCGCCTTGCACCCGACGAGGTGACTTTGGAGCGGGACGGAAAGGAAATAACCGTTCCCAACAGCGCCGTGGAGATAGGCGACATTGCGATAGTAAAGCAGGGCGACTACATTCCCGTAGACGGCGTAATAGCGGAAGGGCACGCGTATGTCGATAAATCCGCGATCACGGGCGAGAGCCTGCCCGTGGAGCTTTCCGAAGGCGACGCGGTGACTACGGCTTCCGTAAACGTCGGCGGCCTGATAAAGGTGCGCGCGGAAAGGGTGGGCGCCGACACTACGCTGAGCAAGATAGTAAAAATGGTGAGGGAAGCGGGCGCGTCCAAAGCCCCCATACAGAAATTTGCCGACAAAGTCGCAGGTGTTTTCGTGCCTGCGGTAACGGCGATCGCTTTGCTCACGTTTGCAATTTGGCTGATAATCGACGGCGGATTTGTGCCCTCGCATTGCGTGACTTACGCCATATCGGTTCTGGTCGTTTCCTGTCCGTGCGCGCTTGGACTTGCCACGCCCGTCGCGATAATGACTGCCACGGGCAAGGCGGCTTCCCTCGGCGTTTTGTACAAGGACGCGGAGAATTTGCAAAAGACGCGCGACATTAACTGCGTCTTGCTCGATAAGACGGCGACGATCACAAACGGAAAACCGGAAGTGAGCGATTTGATAACATTCGGCGCGGACCGCGGCTTTGTAATAAAAATTGCGGGCGGAATAGAGAAAAACTCAAACCACCCGCTCGCAAAGTGCATAAGCGATTATTGCGGCAGCGGCGTGGAAATAAGCGATTTCGAATACGTAGTGGGAAAGGGCGCAAAGGCGACCTATAACGGCAAAAACTACGCGCTTGGCAACGCTTCTCTTACCGAAGGGTTGAAGATTTCGCGCGAAGTCTCTTCCAAGGCGGCGGAGCTTGCATTGCAGGGCAAGACGGTAATGTATTTGTCCGAGGGGAAAAGCGTCATCGCGCTTATAGCCGTGGCGGACAGCGTAAAGGGCGGAAGCAAAGAGGCGATAGCCCTATTAAAGGAGCGCGGATTGCGCGTGGCGATGCTCACGGGCGACAGCGAGGCTACTG
>CANREQ010000011.1 GCA_947629695.1 uncultured Clostridia bacterium
TTAGGAAATATTCCGCGCCGCTTTCACCTTATAGCGCCCTGAACCCGTAGGGTTAGGGTGCTGTCTGCTTGCAGACTGAGGGGTGCTTCTATGCGTTTATAGACTTCGTAAATACAAATTTATCCGAACTTTTGCTTTACAATTACAGCTCCCGCAATTTAAAGCGCCCCTTGGCTCCCTCTAATATTAGGGGGAGCTGTCTGCATAGCAGACTGAGGGGATAAAAATTTAACCCGCGCTCTTTCCCTTGCCCTCTTCCTCTGGGGGAGGGTGTCGCGTCAGCGACAGGTGGGAGCGTCGCCCTCGGGCGGAATGGCTATGCGGAAAGGCGGGATTTATTTCTTTTTTTTCAGGCTTTCAGGTAAAATTTTGCATAAAAGTAAAATTATGAATAAAAATATACATAATCGAGGCAAACTATAACATTTGCTTATGTTTCGGATAATTTGTTTTTATGATCAAAAGATGAAATTTTCGATTTTGCGATTATTTATTATAGTATAGAATGAATTTTGTTTGACACGGAGAGGTCGGAATTGATATAATACATTTCACCGATATATATTTTTACATAAAAAATTCTGAATATTTTTCGGATATTTCGGATAAACGCAATAGTTAAGGAGATTGTGTCATGAAGAAATTTTTAGCGTCTTTGTTGCTCTTTCTCGCATGCGTGGCGTGCGTTACGTGCGTAGCTTGCGGCAATGGGAACAAAGTGACTATCTCGCTGGTGTACGGCGATAACGAGGTTACGGAACAGCAACTCGGCAAGGGCTCTGACTACACGTTGCCCGACGCCGAGAGAGAGGGTTACGAGTTCGAGGGCTGGTATGATAATTCCGGCTTTACGGGTCAGGTCGTAAAGGATATAACCGCGTCCTCGGATGCCACCTACTACGCTAAGTGGGCTAAGCTTTTCACCGTAACGCTCGACGCGGACGGCGGCAGCCTTTCCTCGACCTCTTTCAAGCTCAAGGAAGGCGCAAACCTGTACGACGCGCTCGCAAGTTACACCCCGACCAAGACGGATCACCAATTCGACGCGTGGATGGATAACACCACGCCCGTAGCGCTCAACAGGAAGATGCCCTCTTCGGATATTACGCTCAAGGCGAGATATAAGGTGAAGTACACCGTCAAGATATTCAAGCAGAGCATAGAGGACGAAAGCAACTACGAGGCCGCGGATGATTTCATCGGCTACGGCTATGCCGGCGCGACCCTCACGCCCGAGCTTCCCGCCGACGTTATGACGGGCTTCACGCTCGACGCGGGACACGAGGGGAGCGTCACTTCCCTCGCGCTCGGCGAAACCGCTTCCGCGAACGAGTATAAATATTACCTCACGAGGAACACATACACCGTCACGTTCTACACCAACTATCCCGACGGCGTGAACGACAAGTGGAGCGATTCCACCGCAAAGTACGGCGTGGACGTAACCATACCCGCCGACGTAGAGTATGAAGGTTACTGCCTCGCCGGCTGGGCCACTTCCCTCACGGGTGAAATAGCCTATGAAGTTGACTCCTTGCAGGGCAAGGTCTTCAACGCCAAGGAGCAGGGCGCGGAAGCCGCGAAATTCCAACCCTCCGACGACATGGGCCTTTACGCCGTGTGGAAGAAGGGCTACACCGATATGTTCGGCGGCGGCGACTACATCTTCATTTTCGGCGATCCCACGGCGGAAAAATCCGATGTAAAGATATATCTGAACAGGGACGGCATTTACTTTGCCGGCACCTTCAATAAGAGCAGCGGCGACGCATACCTCGGCGACGCTACTTTCGAGGACGAGAATAACGAGGGCAATTACAGGGAGTACAGGCTTTACGACAACGGAATGTTTGTAATGTACGACGCGGGGCGCGCAAACGTCGTGTACTACCGCTTTATGGTAGGCCGGGACGAAACCAACGGCGCTTACGCGTTTATCAGGACGAACGAGACCCTGCTTTTCCAGAGCTACGACACGTTGATGTACAACGACGAAAACGGCCAGACTTCCGAGGGTAAATTCGAAAGGGATGACGACGGCAACTACTTCGTCACCTTCACCGAGGGCGCAAAGGCGGGCGACTCCTTTGTAATGACGCTCATACTTGTGACCACGGCTAACGGCACGGAAAACGCTTTCAGAGTGCGCAATGACGAGCAGTTGGAGCTTGCAAAGGTATTCAGGGGCGTGCTCAACGCCGGCACTCTCACATACTATCTCGAGCCCTCGTACACCGTAACTTTCAACGGTTACGATACGGGCAGATACAGCTTGAGGACGACTTCGGGCGTCAACTATCAGGATTGCATTTGCTTCCTCGACGGCGACGACCTCACCCTTTACACCATTTCCTCGACGGGGGCGACTTCGTTGCTGTTCAGGTCCAAGCTGATAGATATAAACGGCGAAAAGTGCTATGTCATCTACAATAGCAGAGAAGATTTCACGGCGACCGCAAACGGCGAAAGCTTAAAGCTCGACGGTACCGTAAACGCGACGTATACCTCCGGCGATACGACGGTGACGGGTTATTACACATCCTCTTCGACCGGCTTCGGCAGCATGCTCATAACCATGTACGTAGGCGGCGAGGAATACGCAAACTTCATCATAACCTCGACCGAGGCCGAGGACGGCGCGGTCACCTATTCGTTCACCAAAAAGGCGGTCGGATACAGGGAATATATCTACGCGACCGACAGGCTCTACACCGGCACGTATCTCGTGCTCGATGACGACGGGGTCAACGCGGAGGGCAAGCACACGGCTTCGCTTTACGGCTCCGACTCCGAGGGCAACAGGCAGAGAGTTTCCACGGGCACGTATGAGCTTGTAAACGGCCTCTATGTATATACAAAACTCACGCTTTCGGTTCCCGAGGGCGTTACGGTGCCCTTCCCCGCGGATTTCGATGAGTTCGTGTTCACCCTCGCCACGAGGAGCACGGGCCTTGCGAGCTACAGGGTAACTTTGTGGACGCAGTACAGCAAGGGCGAGGATAAGACTAACTTCTATCAAAAGGAGTACAGCGCGGAGAGCGGAAGCGACAAACTCGCGCTCCTTTCCGCGGGCACGATAGCCATTTACACTCACACCGACGACGGCAACACCACGAGCATCGCGGGCAGCTACACGATTTCCGATTATGACATCGCGGCCGGCAAGAAAGCGCTTATACTTTCCGTAGGTTCGAGCGGCAATTTGTACTTCTCCATAGACGATGGGACGGGAAAATTCGAGCTGTTGGACGGCGCGCCCTACAAGATTTTCGTCATCGGCTCCGACAGGGTAGTGGACGAAAACAAGTGGATAATTAGCTCCGGCATAAAGGCGCAGGGCGACGCATATTACGCGGCCTACTATGTAAAGGACGGCGACAACACGACAGAGACCAAGGGCACCGTCGTATATGATGTTGGCACCAACGTTTATACGTTTACGCCCGAAAGCGGCGACGCCATTAAATACAAAATTTTTGTAAACAACAGTGCAAACGAAAGGTATATGGCGCAGTTCAACGCCGACTTCGAGGGCAGGTTTACCTCGGTCAACGACGGATTGCTTATACTCGACGGCTACGGCACGTCCGCAACCTTCGGAAGCGTCTCCGAAGCGATGTACAGGATAGACAACGGCAACCGCGTCGTCATACTCGGCGAGGACACCGTTATCTACCTCGACCTCGATCTGACGGCAAAGACGTTTGTCAAGCTGGACGGCGCATTCGGCACATACATTCTGTTTGACAATAATTATATAAACGGCCATTACTTCTCGTTCGACGGCAAGGGCGGCCTCTCGGTTTACACGAGGGAGCGCAACGCCGATACGGGCGAATACGAGAACAAGTATATAGACGAGCACGGCACTTACACCTACGACGGCGAAGTGGCGACCGTGGAGTACAATTCCAACGGAGTTGATATAAAGAAGGAGGGCGTGTTCCGCATCCTCATTATCAATTCCTCGCGCTATCCCGCATTCTGTTTTACCTATTCTTCGATTGTCAATACTAAGTACGGTAACGGCAGATACATCGATACCTCCGATTGGTCGGTAATAGAGCTCAGCGGAAGCAGTACGGCAGTTAGATATAAGTCGGACGGCACGGTTGAAAGCGGTCTGTATGCGATAATAACGTCGGATCTGTTCTACTTCTCCACCACAAACGGTACGGACGCGGCCATCTACAAGTACGACGCGGCTACGGCTACGGCGGTGCCCGTAAACCTCAAGAGGGCTTACGGCTACTACACGGAGGACATGGATATGCTCTTCCTCTCGCAGTACGGCTTCGCGATAATCGGCGATACCAACATGTACTACGAGATACAGGACAACACCGTGATTTTGTACGAGCGCGTTGAGGAAAATGGCGCGGACGTCAACGATTACGGATTCAGAAAGGTAGAGCTCGGCGAAGTGGGCGCAAAGCAGTACGACTTCCGCGAAAAGACATACGTGTTCAACGACGGAAGCGGCATAATATTCAACCGCGTGGCGGACGATGAGAAATATCCCATCAACACCGGCACGGAGGAGAAGGAAGATTTCCGCCGCATAACCGCCCTCAGCTTTACCCCCTCGGGCAACGACGCGGCGTTTACCACCACCGGCAGAGTGACGTTCGGCACGGGCGAGGAAGCGAGACAGTCAACTTGCAGGGTAACGCGCAGGTTAAACGATGACGGAACCTCGGTTTATTATATAATAATAGGTAATTACAGGGCGACCGTCACCCTCAGCTACAAGGGCGTTGACGACAAAAACAATTCGCTCAGCACATTCACGGTTACCGCGCTTGAGGAATTCACCACGCTGTACTCGGATACCTACCTTATGAACAACCTCATCTCTTCGCTGTTCGGCGGAAGCGCCATATCCAACACATGGGGCAATTTAGAGCTGGTTACCGCATACGGCGAGGACGGCAAACCGACCGAGACCAAGTATATCAACGGCACGTTCGGCCCCAATTCCTATATGTTCGACAGAAACGGCGAGCTGATGAGCCTTAATAAGATAAGCTATACCTTCGACGAGGAAGCGGGAACTTATACGGCTGCGTGGACGGGCAAGGACGGGTATGGCTACGAAATGCAGTTTACCTCTTCCGTCAACCAATTCTACGGAGTCGCCGGCTATACGGTAAATTACGTGACGCGCTCCGAAACGCTCACCGACAGCGCAAACGGATACACGCTCACCGCAAACGTACTCATCACTTCCGATCTCGTCAGGGCGACAGGCTACGGCTTGATCTACTCCATGAAGCTCACAAAGGACAACGAGGAGATACCCTACGATTGCGGCGTGAACAGGACGGGCGGCGTATATTACGTGAGCAGAACCTACACGGGCGAGGGCGACGACAAGAAGATAACGGGTACGGAATACTACTCCGTGGACATCAAGAGGGTGACGCTCACCGACGCGGACAGGAACACCACCTACGGCGCGTATATAATCCCCCCGTTCGAGACGGCGGTTACGATAACCAAGCTGGATAACGTCAAGACGTACTACACCGAGGACGGCAAGTCCTATATGGATATAGACGAAACCGGCCACGCGGTGCTCGGCGCGTTCATCTACTCCGAAGCCGACGAAGAATTGTTGCAGTATTCCGTAAGCAAGAGCGAATACAGCGATACCGACAGCAGCTACGTGATCACCCTTTCCACGGGCGCCAATTACAAGGTAACCGTAAACAGCACGGCGGGTACAATAACCCTCACCTTGCTCGAGACCGAGGACGATGACGAAACGGCGGGAGACGGAGATTCCGATACGGAAGGCGACGATTCCGGAAACTGATAGCTTTAATCATAAGAGATAAATAAAATTATACGGCCCGCCTTTGGCGGAAAGCGCCGCGCGGGCGGGCCGCAAAAGAACAGCAAAAACACAATAGATACTACACAAACAAGGAAAAGATATGACCAAAACAAGAAAATCGGCTGTTGCGATAGTAGCGTTGCTCTCTGCAGGCTGTTTTGCCGCAGGCTCGGTGGCGTACGCCTTTACGGACAACAGGCAAAACGTAAGCGTCGCGGCGGATCAGGCGCAGTTGACAAATATCGACGGGCTCGTCGATAACAATACGGAAAAGTATTTCGACAGCAATGTCATGTACCGCCTTCCCGAGACGGTAAAGGACGACGAGGAAATTTCCGTAATAATATCCATGAGCGTGGATTCCGTGCTGGACGCGTATCACAGCTCACCTTTCAGCGGCGAGTACGCGCAGTTTTTAAAGACCGAACGCGCGCGCGCGGCCGCGGAAAAGATAGACAGGCAGAAAAGGGAATGTCTTAAAGAGCTCAAGGCCTCGGGTATAGAATACACCCTTGGCGAAAGCTACGATACCCTTTTGAGCGGCTTCGAAATAACCGTCAAGGCGTCCGACTTCGACGCGGTAAACGAGATGTTCGAAGTGGAGGGCAAGTCGCAGGTAATAGTCGGAGAGAGATATTACGAGGCCGAGGCGGAAGTCGTCACCAACGACGTTGACGTGTACGAGACGGGTATTTTCGACAGCTCGGAATGCAATTACAAGGGCGACGGCGTCGTCGTTGCCGTTCTGGATACGGGTTGCGATTACACCCACACGGCGTTTGCGACGGAGCCGGAGGTGGAGACGGAAGGATTCGACAAAGCTTCCATTTCCGCAATAGCCCCTTCGACGCGCGCGGCGGAGCTCACCCCCTCGCTGACGGGCGACGACGTGTATGTAAGCAAGAAGATACCCTTCGCTTACGACTATGCGGATAAAGACCCCGACGTTGCGCCGATAAACTCCAACCACGGTACGCACGTTGCGGGCATCATAGCGGGCAGCGACAACAGGATAACGGGCGTCGCCCCCAACGCACAGCTGGCGATAATGAAAGTCTTTTCCGACAAGCAGGACGGGGCGAAATCCAGCTGGATACTCGACGGCCTCGAGGACTGCATAAATTTGGGCGTGGACGTTATAAACATGTCGCTCGGCTCCTCCTGCGGCTTCTCGCGGGAGCTGGACAACGACAGAAAAAATCAGATTTACGATAAGATAAAGGAAGAGGGCATATCGCTGATCGCGGCGGCGTCAAACGACTACAACGCCACTTTCGGCTCCGAAAAGAACGGCAACCTCGGGCTTACTTCCAACCCCGATTCGGGCACGGTAGGCGCGCCCTCCACATATGGGGCTTCCCTTTCCGTAGCTTCGGTTGACGGCGTAAAGACCCCCTATATCAAGTACGGCGAAGATATAATTTACTTCACCGAGGCGACCAACTCCGCGGCGAAGAAAAAGGATTTCGTAAACGAGTTGCTCGACACGCTCGAAAAGAACACGGGCATAAAGAGGGACAGCTACGATTTCCAATACTGCACCATACCCGGCATAGGTCAGTCCTCGGACTACCTCGAAACGGGCGATTATTACAAAGATAAAATAGTTTTGGTAAAGCGCGGCACTTCCACGTTCGAGGATAAAGTCAGGGTTGCGCTTCTGGAAAAGGGCGCGGCCGGCGTAATAATTTACAACAACGTGTCCGGCTCCATAAACATGTCCGTCGGCCACGATATGGGCGCGGTCTG
Source organism: uncultured Clostridia bacterium (assembly GCA_947629695.1). GTDB lineage: Bacteria > Bacillota > Clostridia > Christensenellales > Borkfalkiaceae > Coproplasma. The sequence continues at coordinate 7,589 of CANREQ010000011.1, forward strand.
CTCCATAACGCAGGATGAAGGCGAAATGCTCGCCGCGGCGGGCACGGGCACCTTGCATGTAGACAGAAGCCAGGTCGCGGGCCCGTTCATGTCCGATTTCTCCAGCTGGGGCCCCACATCCGACTTGAAGATCAAGCCGGAGATTACGGCGCACGGCGGCGAGATAGAGTCCTGCGTACCCGGACAGGGTTACGACAGGCTTTCGGGCACGTCCATGGCGGCGCCCAACCAGGCGGGCGCGACGGCGCTTATCAGGCAGTATGTAAAGGACGAAACGGGCATATTCGGCGATCTTTCCGCCCAAGAAGTCACCAAGAGGGTAAACCAGCTGATGATGTCCACCGCGGACATAGTCTACAATAAAAACGGCCTCGCGTATTCGGTGAGAAAGCAGGGCGCGGGACTTATGAATATAATGTCCGCAATCAACACCGCTTCCTATATATCCACCTACGAAGAGGTAGACGGCGAAACCGTCGAGATGGATAAGAGCAAACTCGAGCTCGGCGACGACAAGGACAAGTCGGGCGTATACGAGATGACGTTCGGCGTTACCAATATATCCGGAAGCCCCGTCGCATACGACCTCGACGCGATAGTCATGACGGAGGGGGTAAGCACCACTTACACCAGCCACGGCGAGACGACGGTAACGCAGGACGGCTACACCCTCGGCGCGGCGTTCGAAGTTACCTCTGTAAACGGCGGCAGCCTCAGCGGCAACACGGTTACGGTAAACGCGGGGAATACGGCGAAGATCTCCTTAAAGATAACGCTTACGCAGGCGGATAAAGAATACCTCGACGCGTCTTTCGCAAACGGAATGTATGTGGAAGGCTTCATCACATTGAAAGCGCAGAGCGGCACGCAGGTGAATATGAGCGTTCCCATGCTCGCTTTCTACGGCGATTGGACGAAGGCCCCCATATTCGACGAGGAATATTATGACACCAACAAGGACGAGATAGACGCGGGCATAGACCAATCGGATAAGCTCATGCCCGACGCATACGCGACGAGGGTAATAGGCGGCCTCTACACCGACTATATCGGCGTGCTCGGCTCCTACTATTTCATTCAGGACCCCTCGGCTACGCAGATAGCCGCCGATAAGAACAAGATTGCGCTCTCCAACAAGGAAGGCACTTCTTACGCGACGCTCAACAAGATAAGAAGCGTTTATGCGGGCCTTTTGAGAAACTGCCGCGAGGTGGACATAACCATAACGGACGACGCAACGGGCGAGACAATATTCTCGAGGACGGAAAAGGGACAGATGAAGTCCTATTCCCGCGGCTCGACAATTTCGGCCTCCGCGGTAGATGTGGAGTTCAGCGCTCTCGAGCACGACCTCAAGAACAACTCGAAATACACCGTGACGTTGCAGGCGTATATAGATTACGGCGAAAATTCCGACCAGAAGAACGAGCGCAGCACCTTCACGTTCCCCCTGTATATAGACTTCGAAGCGCCCCTCGTAACGGGCGTGGAGTACAGGACGGAGTACGACAGGACGACCAAGAAAACCAAGCTGTTCGCGGACGTAAGCGTTTACGATAACCACTATGCGATGGCCGTAATGTTCGGACAGGCGATCAAATCGCAGGATCCCCATTATCTCGTCGCGCTCAACAATTTCAACAAGTATTCGACGCCCGTGTTCTCATCCTTCAACAGCACGTCGGTCGTAACATTGGAGCTGACCGATTACGTTCCGCTTATTAAGCAATCGCGCGGGTTGAAGCACAACGAGGACGGCACCATACAGATAGTGGAAAACAACAACTCCTTTATCCTCACTTGCTACGACTACGCGATGAACTGCGCCACCTACGAGGTGCGCTTGCCCGACGACATCACGGAAATGTACTTCCACAGCGACGGCGAGCCCACGGATACGATAAATCTGAGTCCCAACGAAACTCTCGATCTGACCACCGTGCTCAACGTCTATCCCGAAAACAATTGGGTGCAGACGCTTGACTTCGTCTCGGAGGACAGCTCTGTTGCGGACGTCGTCAACCAGACGCTCATAGCAAAGAAGAGCGGCACGACGACGATAACGGCGACGGCGCACCGCGCGGACGGCACCACGTCCACGGCCTCGGTCACCGTTAACGTATTGAAAGAGGGCGACGAGGGGTATGTCGGCAACTACTCCATACCGCGCGTCAACAGATTCGCGCTCACATCCTATCATACAAACAAGGCGTATTACAGCGTATCCAGCAGCGAAAGGGAGATAGGCGAAACGGATTCCGACAACGACTTCGGCAACAGCTATTCGCTTTCAATGTTCCCTTCGGAGAGCGTAACGGTTAAATACAGCCTCGACTCCTACTACGATGGCACGACGGTAGAGTTTTCCGTCGGCAACCCCAACGTGGCGACTGTAAATGCGGACGGCACGATAGTGGCTCAGGCGGAGGGCACGACAATAGTCACCGCCTCGGTCGTATCCGACGGCAGACCCACGCTGTACAGCCAGAGCATAAACATCACGGTAAAGGACCCTTACACCACCAACAGCATATATCTTATGTCGTATAAGGGCTTGGGCGGGCACGTCGTAATACCCGACGACAGGGGCTTTACCACCATATATTCCTACGCGTTCTCCAATTACGAATACGTGGATAAGGACACCGACGCGGGCGATATAATCGACGAAGAGGATCCCTTCTATATAAAGCAGATGTATATAGGCGAGGATACCATAACCGAGATAACCATACCCGAGGGCGTGGAGGAGATCCAATCCTACGCGTTTGCAAAGCTCACCGCGTTGACCAAGGTAAACATGCCTTCCACCCTCAAAAAGATAGGCGTGGGCGCGTTCAAAGAATGTTCCAAGCTCAAGGATATAAATCTCGAAAACGTTCAGTTTATAAACAGCGAAGCGTTCAAGGATTGCGCGCTTGAAAAGGTCAACCTCTCCTCGGTTGTCGCGATAGGCAACAATTCGTTTGAAAACAACAAGGCGCTCACGAGCCTGACATTGCCCTCCACGGCGCAATCCATAGGCGACAGCGCGTTCAGGGGAAACAGCTTGCTCGCTTCCGTGCAGTTCAGCGCGTCGAAGATAAAGATCGCGCCCTACGTGTTCGCATCCTGTCCCGCGTTGATCAGCGTGAATATCAACACGGCTGTTCTGGCGGCGCACGCGTTTGAGGACTGCTCAAAGCTCAAAAACGTGACGCTCGGAAGGGACGTCGCAGTAATAGGTGAGTACGCCTTTGCCGGCACGGCAATAGAAAAATTCACTGTCGCTGCGGGGAACGAAGTTTTCGAAACGCGTTCCAACGGCGTGGATATTTACGAAAAGGGAAGCAACAAGCTCGTCTTGAGGGCTCCCGCCGCGGCGGCTTCGCAAAAGACAATTACGATCGACTCCGAAGAGATAGAGTCCGGCGCGTTTGCGGGCAACACAAACATTCTGATAGTCAATGCGCCTAACGTAAAGGTAGTGGGCGACTACGCGTTTGCAAACTGCTATGAGTTGCATACGCTGAATATGCCCAAGCTTGAAAAGATAGGCGCGCGCGCATTCGAGCATACGAAAATTTCCGTCACGCCCGAGCTCGACAAAGTCGAGTCCATAGGCGAATATGCGTTTGCGCACACCCTTCTGGAAAGCGTAAAGGTGGCGGAAAACACCGCGATAGGCACGGGCGCGTTCTTCGCATGCCCCAACCTCAGAGAGGTGGAGATAGGCGACGGCACGCAGATAGGTTCGGGCGCGTTCCAGAATCCCCTCGACGATTACAGATATGAAGAAAACGACGACGGAGACAACGCGACCGCGGTATTCGGTACGGCGAGGTACAAAACTTACACCTATTATGTAAACGACGAAAACGGATACAGGCGTTCGATGACGTTCTACCGCTACGACATCAAGGCGGGCGCGCATACATCGCTCCTTTCCGTCAAGATAGGCAACAACGTCACGATAGGCAACAGCGCGTTCTCCAACAACGTATATCTTTCCACTCTCGAGCTCGGGAACGGCGTAAAGATAGGTACGAGCGCGTTCTACAACGACATTGCGCTGACAAGCGCGGATCTTTCGGGCGTGACGTCCGTGGGCACTAAGGCGTTCTCGGGCATGGTCGCAAACGACTATTACGCAACGGTTGACAGCAGGGGTACTTCGCTCATATACAACAGGGCGAGAAACTTCGCCTACAGGGGGGACGAGATGTACTCGACCCGCTATATCAGCACTTACTTCGCACCCGCGATAACGCAGGCAAATCTCTCCAGCGCGACGTCTGTAGGAAGCTACGCGTTCGCATACGGAAGCCTCGAAAGCGTTACGCTCCGCGACGGACTGACGGAGATCAAACCCTATGCGTTTGTGATGAACGTAAACCTTACGGGCGTTACGATTCCTTCAAGCGTTACAAAGATAGGCGATTACGCGTTCAGCGATTGCTCCCTCACGGGCGTGGATCTGTCCAACGTCGCGACTATAGGTAATTACGCGTTCGCGTATAACCCGCTCACCCAAGTTACGCTTAAGGAGGGCGCAAAGATAGGCGATTATGCGTTTGCCGAAAGCGGCGGGCTCAGCTCGGCAGTAAATCTCGAAAAGGCGACAAGCATAGGCGCGCGCGCTTTCTCGGGCGCAAACTTGGGCAAGCTCGACCTCTCGGCGGCGACTTCCATAGGCGACTTCGCGTTTGAGGACGCGGGCGTGACGGAAGTCAAATTCGGCGACGGCCTCGTGAGCCTGGGCGAAAATCCCTTCGTCGGCTGTGCTATAACCGGCTTCGGGAAGCTTGAAAAGGTACAGTTCAACAACGTAGATAAGGGCGAAAGGCTCAACGAAGATTACGATATATCCGAAAACGTCAAGGTAATAGGCGGCGTTCTCTATCAAAAGACGGCTAACGGCGGGCTGGAGCTTGTATGCTACCCCGTGGGAAGAGAGGCGGCCAACTACACCGTCGTTGACGGCGCGGTGAGAATTAGCGCGAAAGCATTCGAGGGCGCAAATAACCTCGAGAGCGTGACCGTATCCTATTCGGTAAAGACCATAGGCGACAAGGCGTTCTACGGTTGCCGGAAACTTGCGCTGGTAGTATTCACAAGCTACTACGCCCCCATTTTGGAGGAGCAGTTCGACGAGGCTTACAGCGACAGTTCTACCAATATCCCCATAACCGGCTACTACGCGGGCGTAAAGGGCTTGGGCATAAGCAAATATTACATGTGGACGCTTTCAAGCTCAAATAATTACTATTACGGCGCAAATTTCGTTGACTATATCGGCAAGATAAGCGATAATATTGTAGTGGTAAGGCCGGCCAACGGACAGAACTACGATACGTTCATAATGTCGCAGTACTTCGCGACGAGCATTTCGGGCGCATTTGCGGCAACCGACGAAACGCGTTACGTAATAGGCCTTATAGACGCTCTCAATGATCTTTCCGCGATAACCCTTGCGGATGAGCAAGCCGTCGCTACGGCGCGCGCGCAGTACGAGGCGCTCGTTCTGACGGACGACCAGAAAGCGCTTGTAACCAATTACAGCAAGCTCACGAGCGCGGAGAGCATTATAGAATACCTCAAAAACCGCGACAATCCCAACGAAAATCCCGAAAATCCCCCTGCGGATGACGGCAACGGCTCCAAGGGAATCAACCCGACCGCGCTGATAGGATATATCATAGCGGGAGTTGCCCTCGTCGCATTGGCGATGTATATTGTCATCACCGTTCTCCTCAAAAAGAACGGCGCAAAGGACAATGCCGCAGATGAAACGCCGGAAAGCGTTCCCGAAGATGGCGCGGTAGCGGATGAAACGGCCGTGGAAACTTCCGGAGAAGGCGCGGCCGCAGAGGAAGCGGAAGAGGCGCAAAGCGTTCCAGAAGAAGGCGCGGCGGAAAATGCGGCGGAGAGCGGGGAAGAATATCCCCAAGAAGGCGGCGATACGACCGATGAAAAGTAAGAGTATATTGAATAAACTTAAAATAATTTTGTTTGCGGCGTTTGTCATAGCGCTTTGCGTCGGGCTCGCCGCATGCAAAGGGACGGGAATGTTCGACAATTTCGACGTCCTCGTGTATTACGAGCCCAACGGCGGACAATTCCAGGGGCAGAACGATACGTCGGTAGTTGACGCATTCGATTACGACGATCTGGAGGCGGACAGCGAGGGATATTATCACATAAAGCTCAAAGAGCCCACCGACTCGTCCCGCCCCGAAAGCCCCATGCTCACCACAAAGAACAAGAGTTTCTGCGCGGGTTGGTATGCCAAGTGCGAGCCCGTTTTGGACGAGGAAGGCAACCACCTCGACGCAGACGGCAACGTGCTTGTCGAAGTCAACGGCACGTACTACGTAAAGGGCACGGAGGAAAAAGAGGAGAGCGAGCGCATAATCAGCCAGCCCGCATACGAGTACGGCGAGCGGTTCGACTTCGAAAACGACGAGCTTAAATTCAAGCGCGAGGACGGTAAGCAGGAAATTCACCTCTACGCCGGCTGGATACCCTATTACAGGTTCGATTACTTCGTCAAAAACGACGATGGGGAGTGGACCAAATACCAAGAAACTTCGGTAAATATCGGCGCGGTAAAAGAGGGCACGGACATGGACGATCTCAATTGCCTGTGGACACCCGTATGGAAGGACGGCGCGATGAGCTACACCCACGCGTACAAGAGCAATTCCTCCTATACCTTCCCCAAACCCAAAACCGAGTCTACATTCAAAGCGGCATACCTCGACGAGGCGTGCACGCAGGAAATAACCGAAATGACGAGGCATATCGGCACCGTGAATCTTGAGGACGCAACGCCCGTCAACATGGTGCAGAACATCTACGTCGAGTTCTACGATTACGAATTGTTCCGCATAGAGACGGAAGAACAGCTGTTGGACCACATAAACAGCGCGGCGCACTACGAAATTTATGCCGACCTCGATTTTTCGGGCTCATACAGCTGGCCTGGTTCGTTCACGGCGAATGATTTCACCGGCGAGTTCGTGGCGGCGGACAGCGATAAAAACGTGACCATTACGGGCGCTTCGGCCACGACAAACGGGGGCTCGTCATATGCGGGCCTGTTCGGAAACGTAGCGGCGGGCGCAAAGATAGAGGGCATAACCTTTAAAGAGGCGAAGCTCACCGTAAACAGCACACAGCGCAGGGGCGAGTACAAATTCGGGCTGTTTGCGGGCAACATAGAAGAGGGCGCGACGGTGCAAAACGTAACCGTCAGCGGCTCCGTAGGCTTGGGTGAGCTCGCCCCCAACCCGACATACACGGTTAATTTGCTCGCCTGCGGCAACAACGGCGGCGTAAAATGCGGCGGGGACGGAATCAGACTGTACGCTTTCGGCGGCAGGCTTTTGGGCCTGAACGGCTATGAATACAACTATTCCGTCGATACCGATAATACAAAAGCGGATGCGAACGGCGACGTGGAAATAGCGTTTGTGACCGATACAACCCGCAAACTAAACGAACAAACAGACATAATTACAAATTGGAGGCAACAAAATGGCTAAAAAGAAACTTATTCGTGCGATAGCCCTCATTGCATGCGGCGCAGTCAGCGCAACCTGCTTATCCGGGCTCTTCGGTTGCGCGAAGAAGCAGAAGGACAGCATAGTCCTCATGACGGAGGAGCTTACGGGCCTTTTCAATCCCTTCTACGCTACGGCGGGAACGGATATGGACGTAGTCGGCTTTACTCAGCTGGGTATGCTCACCTACGACGCGGACGATAACGGCAACGTTACGATTGCGGCGGGCGACGACTACGCGGTGGTCTGCAAGGATTACATGATCGACGAATCCAAAAACGACGAGACGACTTATAAATTTGTAATCAAGAACGACCTCAAGTTCTCCGACGGCGTGCCCTTGACGATGAACGACGTAATGTTCAACATCTACGAATACCTCGACCCCGTATACACGGGTTCATCGACGATGTATTCCGTAAAGATAAAGGGCCTCAACGAATACAGGACCCAGCAAAAGACTTCGGGCGGCGGCACTGCCGAGGAAGATTCCATATCCCAGCAGGCTTTGACTTATGCGCGTACCCGTCGTCAGACGCTCATCGACCTGTACACCACAGAGGGCAAAGTGGGCGGATCGGACTCCAACTCCTACAGCTTGACCGAAGAAAAAATGAAGGACGCCATAGCCAACAAGTGGGATGTCAATACGGCTACCGGTTATAAGAGGGCGGTTGCGGCCGACGCAGACCTCGCGGGCATGAGCGACGACGACTTCCGCGCGCAGCTTTTAGCGGATTACGAGCTCGTACTCAAGACCCACAAGGAAGAGATCGAGGGCGATTTCAAAGCGGCAAAGGATTCCTTCGACACCACGTTGCCCCCTTACGACGAGTGGAAGAATAAGCTCGAAAGCGATATATTCAAGTTCTTCCTCTACGAGGGCTATATAACCCCCAAATATGCAAAGGAAAAAGATAATCCGAGCAAGGACGATTACAACAAGATACTCTCCTTCTCCGGCGAGGAATATGTAGACAGATACCCCGACGAAGCCGATGCTATACAGCGCGTATACAGCGACAACATAACATCGCATCTCAACGACGTGCTCTCCTATTGGGGCACCGCGGGCACCGTACTCACGGAGTTTACGGGCGCGGCTACCGAAATAGTAATCAAGAACACCATGGAGACGACGGCCGACGGCAAGTTGAAATACCCTAACATCGAAGGCGTAGTTTCCCTCGGCCACACAAAGGGCTATGAAGGCGAAAAAACCGTAACGATAACGCGCGACGGCGCTACCAGGACGTACAACGTCGCACACGAACACAATGAGGACGGCACCCCCGTAAAGGCGGACGAGTACGACGTATTGCAGATAACGATAGAGGGCAAGGACCCCAAAGCCATTTACAACTTCGGCTTCTCGGTCGCGCCCGCGCACTACTACACTGCGGACGAAACTCACCCCAACGGCAGGGAGATAGATATTGCAGACGATAAGTTCGGCGTGGAGTATGCAAGCTCCTCGTTCCAGGGCAATACGATAAAATCCCTCGAACACCTCGAAATTCCCCTCGGCGCGGGCCCCTACAAGGCTTCCGACCGCAACAATTCGGATTCCCCCACGGGCGGCGAATTTTCGACGAGCAACATAGTTTACTACAAGGCAAATCCCAACTTCCTGTTCCCCGTTAAGACCGAAAAGCTCCGCCTTCAGGTGGTAAGGCCTGCGGACGCGCTCGACGTATTGCAGAGCGGCGAGGTTGATTACGTCGTTCCCCAATTCACCAAGACTAACGCGGACAGGTTGGATTCGATGGAATCCTCCGGCTTCAAGCAGATGGATTGCTGGCAGCTCGGCTACGGCTATATCGGCATAAACGCGGGCAAAGTTCCCGATGTGAATATACGTATGGCGATAATGTCCGCGATGCAGACCTCGCTCGCGCTCACCTTCTACAAGGCGGGCACCTGCAAGAACATCGATTGGCCCATGTCCATGATGAGCTGGGCGTATCCCTACGAAGCCGGCCAGAAGGGCCCCGACGGCGGCACTTCCAAGCAGAACGGCCACGATTATACCCAGTGGACGACGCGCGACGCGGCCATCGAGAAGATAAAGAGATACACCAACAAGGCCACTAACAAGGATCTGAAGATAACCTTTACGATAGCCGGTTCCTCGATAACCGAGCATCCCACCTACGAGGTATTCAAGCAGGCGAGGGAGCTCCTCAACGAGTGCGGCTGGAACGTAACGGTAAAGGCGGACAGGGACGCGCTTACAAAGCTTGCCACCGGTTCGCTTGCGGTATGGGCGGCGGCCTGGGGCTCCACGATAGACCCCGATATGTATCAGGTTTATCATAAAAATTCCACGGCTACATCCGTTTACGCATGGGGCTATCGCGAGATAATGGCGGATACTTCGACATATTCTTACGAAAACAGCGTAATAAGCGAGCTCAGCGGATTGATAGACGACGCGCGCGAGATCACCGACCAGACTACGAGGGCGGGAATATACGAAGAGGCGATGGGCCTCGTCCTCGACCTCGCGGTTGAAATGCCCGTATATCAGAGGAAAAACCTCTATGCGTACAACGCAAACACCGTAAAGGGCTTTGCGGAGCACATCAACGCATACACCTCGCCTCTCGATAAGGTTTGGGAGCTGGAGTTAATCTGAATATAAAAGGCTTTTGATAACGTTGCCCGGCATTATTGCCAAAATGTCGGGCGACGCTTATTGCGTATTTAAATCAACTAACGGCAGGTAAAATTCAAAGTGTTAAAATATATTCTCAAAAGATTGGGACTTGCGGTGATAATAATATTCGGCGTATCGGTAATCCTGTACGTGCTTGTCAGGTGCATGCCGACAAACTACGTCGATTATCTCATCGCATCCCTGAACCAGGGCGGCGCCACGCATAACGAAGAATTTACGCAGGAGCTGTACAAGGCGTACGGCCTTGACGGAAATATCTTTCAGGGCTACTTCGAGTGGCTGGGCAACGTATTCCGCGGCAACTTCGGCAAGTCCTTCATAACGCAACATCCCGTGGTGGAGGACATCTTCACGCCGGACAGGATAGGCACGTCTTTCATAATCGCCATAGTTTCCACCATATTCGAGTTTTTGATCGCCATTCCCCTCGGAATTACGGCGGCTACCCACCAATATTCCATACGCGACTACGTGGTAACCGTGCTCGTGCTCCTGGGCATATCCCTTCCATCGTTCTTCTTCGGACAGATGCTCAAGGATATATTCGCCAACAAGCTGGGCTGGTTCCCCGTGCAGGGCATGGAGACGGCGAGCGTTTCGTACACAGGCTTTTCAAGGTTTATGGACAGGCTGTGGCATATGATCTTGCCCGTCGTCACCGTAACCATTCTAAGTATAGGCGGGCGAATGAGAATGACGCGTACCGAGATGCTGGAGGTCATAAACTCCGATTACATCCGCACGGCGCGCGCAAAAGGACTTAAAGAGAGCACCGTAATATATAAACACGCCTTCCGCAACACGTTGATACCTTTGGTCACCAGCCTTGCCGGGCTCATTCCCTCGCTTTTCGGCGGCGCGATGATAACCGAGCAGGTTTTCGGCCTTACCGGTATAGGCCAATACGCATTGCAGGCCATGCAGCAGGGCGATATTCCCGTAATTATGTTCTACAATATGTTCCTCGCCATTTTGTCGGTGTTGGGCGTATTGGTCGCAGACCTTCTGTATGCGGTAGTAGACCCCCGCGTCAAGCTGGTTTGAGGTGATGAAATGGAAGAAATTTTAAACGTACAGTTCCCCGAAGAGGAGGAAATAAAGGAGCAAACTCCCTTGAGCGGGGAGGACGGAGACGGCGAAGCGCCTTTGGATAAAAACGTAAAGCTCATGTCGCCCACGCGCATGATTTTGCGCCGCTTCTTCCGCTCCAAGCTCTCCATCGCGGGCATAGTTATGCTCGCCGCGCTCATCATTTTCAGCTGGCTCGGGCCCGTCGTATATCAGCGTTGGGGCGAAACAGAGACGGACAGGGCGGGCGCGACAGACTTTATAGAGCACGTTATAACGGACGACGACGGCAACAGATTATACACGCAATATCTTGTGACCGACAAGGGTATAAATGCGCTCGCCGCGCCCTCGTCCGACCATTTGCTCGGCACAGACGAGAGCGGTTTGGACGTGTTTACCCGCCTCATGTACGGCGGCAGGCTTTCGCTCACCCTTTCGTTTATGGCGGTCTTTTTGACTTCCATTATCGGAATAGTCATGGGCGGCATAGCCGGCTTTTACGGAGGCTGGGTGGATAACGTCATAATGCGTTTGACGGATATGCTGATATGTTTGCCAACCCTACCGCTGATGCTGATATTGGGCACGGTGCTCACTGCAAACGAAGTGCCGGGGCAGTACTATATCTATATACTGATGATCCTGCTTTCCCTCTTTTCGTGGACGGGAATGGCGCGGCTTGTGCGCGGGCAGATCCTCTATTTGCGAGAGCAGGAGTATATGGTTGCGGCAGAGGCCATGGGCTACTCCGCGGCGAGGCGCATATTCAAGCACCTCATACCCAACATAATGCCCCAGATAATAGTCACCATGACAATGTCTTTGGGCAGTATGATACTTTACGAATCCACCCTTTCTTACCTCGGCCTCGGCGTGCAGGTTCCGTTTGCCAGCTGGGGAACGATGATTGAGGTCATATCGCGGCGAAACGACGTGTTGCAATCCCACCCGCTGGTGTGGGTGCCCTCGGGCATATGTATACTTATTGCCGTGCTCGCATTCAACTTCATAGGCGACGGTCTGCGCGACGCGCTCGATCCCAAGCAGAGGCGGTAATATATGTCGATCATTGATAAATTCAAGAAAAATAAGGATAACGGCAAGACAAGCGATAACCACTATCTTACCGGCAAGGAAATAAGGGCGATATCCAAGGCCAACATGAAGGAGATGCGACGGCTTGAAAAGGCCAAGCGCCGCCGCGTGCCCGAATCGGAATTCACGGCCGAGATGAAGGACGATAACAACATCCTTGAAATCGAAAACCTTCACTCTTACTTTTTCACCGACCAAGGCGTGGTAAAGGCTGTCAACGGCGTGGAATTTTCCATACCGCTCAACTCCACCGTCGGCGTGGTGGGAGAGTCGGGTTGCGGCAAAAGCGTCACCTCGATGTCCGTCATGCGCCTCTTGCAGGGGCCTTCCGGCCAGATCGTGGATGGCTCCATAAGATTTAAAGCGATAGATTACAAGCGCGACGAAAACGGCAAATTCATACCCATATACGAAAGGGATGAAAACGGCGAGATCGTACGCGAGCCCGTGCTCGACAAAAAGGGCAACCCCAAGCTCGATAAAGAGGGCAAGCCGATGACCCGCCCCAAGCAGAGGGTAAACGCGGACGGCCTCGGCGAGTACGAGACCGAGGAGCGCGTGTTCGACATAGCCAAAATGCCCATGCACGAGATGTATCGCCTGCGCGGGCGGCAGATGTCCATGGTCTTTCAGGAGCCGATGACGTCGCTCAATCCCGTGTTTACGATAGGCAACCAGCTCGACGAGGTGGTCCTGTTGCACGTGCCCGACGCGACCAAGCAGTATGCCAAAAAGCGCTCCATAGAAATGCTCAACCTTGTGGGCATAGCCATGCCGGAGAGGGTTTATTCCTCCTACCCGCATGAGCTTTCGGGCGGCATGCGCCAGCGCGTTATGATAGCCATGGCGCTCGCCTGCGAGCCCCGCCTCATCATCGCCGACGAGCCCACGACGGCGCTCGACGTGACGATCCAGGCGCAGGTGCTGGAGCTGTTCAACGAAATAAAGAAGAAGATGAACGGCTCGATTTTGCTCATAACCCACGATTTGGGAGTTATTGCGGAAATGGCCGATTACGTGGTCGTCATGTATGCGGGCAGGATAATAGAAAAGGGCACGGCTTCGGAGATATTCCACAGGCCCTGCCACCCCTACACGCAGGGATTGCAGAAGTCCAAGCCCACCATGAAATCTTCGGGCGATAAACTCTTCAATATCCCCGGGAACGTACCCAACCCCGTCGATATGCCCAACCACTGCTATTTCAGGGAGAGGTGCTCGCAGTGCATAGGAAAGTGCTCCGGCGACTATCCCGAAATGGTGGAGGTGAGCCCCACGCATTTCGTAGCATGCCATTTGTACGCAAAGGATGATTGATATGCAGGAAAACGAACAGAACAAAAAGACGGTAAATAAATCGGCCGAAAAGCCTACAAAGCCCGCCGCGAAACCCGCGGCAAAGGCGGCTGAAAAGCCCACAAAACCCGCGGCAAAGCCCGCCGCAAAGGCGGCCGAAAAGCCCGTTGAAGAGGCGGTAAAAGAGGTAAAAGCGGGCGACGGCGATAGGGATATAAAGCAAACCGCCGCAAAACAGACGGCGGAGAAGGCTGTTGAAAAAGTTGCCGAGGAGCAGACTTCGGAAGTGATAACTTCGGCCGCCGTTTCGGATGCGGAGGATAAGGAGGGGCAAAACCCGTCCCCCGACGCTTCCGCAAAAAACGAGGCGAGGACGAAGAGGCGGTAAGAGAGCAACTCCGCGCGCAGATCGAGGCCGGGGATTTTTCGCATTTCGACGACGCCGCCGAGGAGAAGCTGGAGCAGGAGCGCCGCGACGCCGCGATGGAGAGGGACAAAGCTCTCCCGCCCGACCCCGAAGCGATATTGGAAGTAAGGCATTTAAAGAAGCATTTCGTGCTCAAAAAGACGATAACGGGCAAGGCGCTTTCCACGCTCAAAGCGGTAGAGGACGTGTCGTTCAAGATACTTCCCGGCGAAACGCTGGGCATAGTCGGCGAGTCGGGTTGCGGCAAGACGACTATGGGAAGGACCATTTTAAAGCTCCACAAGCCGACGGACGGGCAGATTTTCTTCGAGGGCAAGGACATAGCGGGGTACAAATCTTCGCAGATGAGGCCCCTGCGCACCCAGATGCAGATAGTTTTCCAGGACCCCTATTCCTCGCTTCCCCCGAGGAGCACGGTAGGCGGCATACTTGCCGAGGCCGTAAAGGTGCACAACATCGTGCCCAAGGAAAAGATAAAGGATTACGTTTTGGACGTAATGGATAAGTGCGGCCTGCGCGATTATTATTACGAGCGTTACCCCCACGAGTTTTCGGGCGGCCAGCGTCAGCGTATATGTATAGCGCGCGCCCTCGTGCTCAATCCCAAGCTCGTCGTCTGCGACGAGCCCGTATCCGCGCTGGACGTGTCCATTCAGGCGCAGATTATAAATCTTTTGAAAAAATTGCAGCAGGAGCGCGGCTTGACATATCTGTTCATATCGCACGACTTGTCTGTTGTAAAGTACATTTCGGATAAGATAGGCGTCATGTATCTGGGCTCCATGGTGGAGTTCGGCGACAAGGAGAGCATATTCTCCAACCCCATGCACCCCTACACCGAAGCGCTGTTTTCCGCGGTGCCCAATCCCAATCCGGACGAAAAGACGGACAGGATCATTTTAAAGGGAGATATACCCTCGCCCGCAAATCCGCCCAAGGGCTGTAAATTCCACACGCGCTGTTCCAAGTGCATGGAAATATGCAAGCATGTCGCGCCCGCATACAGGGAGTATGAAAAAGGGCACTATGTTGCGTGCCATCTGTACCCGCAGGAGGATTGATGGGCAAGAAGAAAAAGACAAAGGCGGAAAAGGTCGTATATTACGACGATAATTCCACTATAGTCGATATGTCGCAGGTGCCGGGAATGGGCGGCAAGAAGCCCCCGCAGCAGCCGCGCAGAAAATCCACATTTTCGGAAAAGTGGCGGACGTATTGGTCGGCGGTAAGAATGATGCTTTTGCCCACGCTTATCGCAATAATTGCCATCAGCATAGTATTTCTCGTCATAATGCTCGTAACTTAGCGGTATTTGTTCCGCTTTAAAAAAGGGCGGCGGCAGGTCGGAATTCCGATCTGCCGCCGCCCTTTTAAAATGCAGGAAAAGTACTTGCCCATCTCCCGTTCCGCAAGTAAAAAGCGGATAAAAGGCAAGTAAAAAGCGGATGAAAAAATGTCGAAGCCGGTGGTAATTTCCGCATAACTATTGACTAAATTTCCGGCGGGGTATATAATGATGTAAATAAATAGAAAGCTTTTTTGCCGCATATTTTTATGCGTGCTCTGAAAACGAACGGGAGCGATCATGGGTAAACCGCGCGTCATATTTCCATATACAGAAGCAGGCTTGGGACATATAATGCCTATGAACAGCATTGTTGACGAGTTTGAAAAACTGTACGGCGACAAGGTGGAAGTTGTGCGCTCCCAATTTTTCACCGAGACGGGCAACAAGAGCCTTATAAATTACGAGCGTAACCTCTCCGAAAACGTCATGTACTACAACAAGTACCCCGCGTTCGGCTTTTTCGCCACGTTCAACATGGATTTCTGGGGCACGCGCACGTCCACGTGGTGCTCGGTCGTATTTATCGGCCCGCGGGCGTACAAGGCGGGCGTGAAGCATATGGAAGAGCTCGCCCCCGACCTCGTCGTCAGCACCCATTGGGCGACAAATTATTATGCGATGAAGATGAAGCAAAACAGGCCGCTCACCGTAATGTATTGCCCCGACGCGAAGATAAACACGCTGTTCCGCTCCCCGTGTGATCTGGTGATGACGTCCATGCAACTCGGCTACGACAGGGCGATGAAGAAGCACAAGCGCCGCTTTAACCAAGACAACTTAAAGAAGGTGCCCTTCCTCATAAGGAAGGAAGCGTTCGACATTCCTTCCGACAAAAAGGCGTTGCGGGAGAAATTGGGGCTGAGCGACAGATTTACCGTACTGCTGGCGGACGGCGGCTACGGCGTGGGCAAAATGCTCCCTATGACGGAGGAGCTGTTAAAGCGCGATCTGCCGATAAATCTGATAGCCGTCTGCGGGAAAAACGCCAAGTTATACGCAAAACTTTCGGAAATGAAATCAAAGGGCAACACGGCATTTTATCCGATGGGGCTCATAGACAATATGCTTGAGGTCGTCGCGTGCGCGGATCTGAGTTGCGGCAAGAGCGGCGCAAGCCTGATGGCGGAGCCCTGTTTTTTCGGCGTTCCACAGATAATAACGCACTACGCTAACGACATAGAGAGGTGGATAGGCAAGTATTATATCGAGGACGTGCGCAGTGCGATAAAGGAGTTTGACCCTATCCGCGCGGTCGATTTAGTGGAAAAATTTTCAAAAAATCCCAAAGAGTTGGAGCCGTATATTGAAGCCGCTCTCGCCCAGCATTCCAACTATGGCGCGGAAATGTGCGCGCGCTATATTTTCGGGTTGTTGTGCACGCGCTTTCCCGATCTTGCCGACGGCACGGAGCTGTATTAAAAGGGCTTTAATGGGGTAGGTAAAGCGTATCCCGTAAAGGCCGAAAAATACAAATAACTCAAAACAAACCGCATTTTGTTTGCTTTTAAGCGCGTGCGGCGCGGGGAAATTCCCCGCGCCGCACGCGCGCTTTTGCTTTGAGCGGGCATATTTTACGCGCCGCCGTAATAGTCTATTAAAAAAAGTCTGCGGGGTGTAAAATGCTGAAATTTGCCGAAGTGAGCGATAAACGCACGCTGGAGATACTCGACAGCCGTACGGCGGGTCTGACGCGCGGAGAGGCCTTAAGACGGCTTGAAAAGGACGGGCCCAACAAACTTCCAGAGGGCAAAAAGACCTCGGTCGTCGGCCTTTTTATTTCACAGTTCGGCGACGTGATGACCCTGCTTTTGATAGGCGCGGCGATGATCTCCGCCGCAGTCGCCTGCTTTTCGGGCGACGTCTCGGATATAACCGATACTGCCATAATCATCACCATAATTTTATTGAACGCCGCCGTCGGCACGGTACAGCAATACAGGGCGGACAAGGCGATAGAGGGCCTCAAAAAGTTGGGCGGCACGTTCGCGCGGGTGAGGCGCGAGGGCGAGATCATTCAAATTCCGAAGGAGGAGCTCGTCACCGGCGACATAGTGCTTTTGGAAGAGGGCGACGTGGTGCCCGCAGATCTACGCGTTTTGCGCGCCGCCGATCTCAAGTGCGACGAGTCGGCTTTGACGGGCGAAAGCAACGCGGCGGAAAAGCGCGAGGGCGTGATTGCCGGCAAAAAGGTGGAGATCGCGGACGCATACAACCTGCTGTTTTCCTCGACTTTCGTCGTCGGCGGTAGCGGCGAGGGCGTGGTCACGGCGGTGGGGAAGGATACCGAAATCGGCGCGATCGCAAACATGCTCTCCGATGGCGACAAGGGAATCACCCCGCTGGAGCGCACTTTGAACAGGCTGGGCAAGATAATATCCGCCTTTGTGCTTGCCGTCGCGGCGGCCCTGTTCGTGCTGGGCGCGTTCGTGCGGTACGGCGGCGTATTGAACAGCTTTATGACGGCCGTCGCCGTAGCCGTTGCGGCTATTCCGGAGGGTTTGCCCGCAGTAATTTCGGTTATCATGGCAATGGGAGTACAGCGCATGAGCCGCGAAAAGGTGGTCATACGCAAGCTCAAATCGGTTGAAACTTTGGGCTGTTGCACGTGCATATGCACGGATAAAACGGGCACGTTAACTTGCAATAAAATGAAGGTTACTGAGGTCGCGTGCGGGCTTTCGTCGGCACATAGTACGGGGTCTACGCAAAAATTGACGGAATGTATGGCCATATGCACGCGCGTGAGGAAGGGGCCTGAAGGGTTTATGGGCGACCCCACGGAAACGGCGATAAGGGCTTATGCAGAGGAGCAGGGCTTTTGCGGCGAATATTGCGTCACGGGGGAAATTCCCTTTACTTCGGAGCGCAAGATGATGAGCGTGCGCGCGGAAACAGAGCAGGGTGAGTTCGTGTATGTCAAGGGCGCGCCGGAGGAAATTCTCCCTCGGTGTTCGTCGATTTACGGCACGGAAAGGGAAATGACAGAAAAGGACAGGGAAAACGTATTGCAAAGGTGCGCCGGGATGTCCCGCGGGGCGTTGCGCGTGCTCGCGTTCGCGTACAAGAGCGGCGGGGATCTCACGGAAGAAAACCTCGTCTATCTGGGTGCGTGCGGCATGATGGACGGATTGCGCGAGGGCGTGCCGCAAGCCG
>CANREQ010000012.1 GCA_947629695.1 uncultured Clostridia bacterium
GCCGTTGCGGTCGCCGTTCAAGAGGCTTTGACCAAGTAAAAACAAGTTAAAAATTCACGCCACGGCAAAGCGGCTTATGCGAATTTTTCGCATAAGCCGCTTATTATGTATCAAATTTTACCGAGCCGGGGTTGCTTCCGCAAGCGCGCGCCAAAGCGCCGCCCGGGGATTTTTCAAAATGATACTTTCAAGCGGAAAAATCCTTATATCCAAACCGGCTCAAAAATGCGTGCGGGGGATTTAATCCGCATCCTCTCCGCTTTCCCCGTCGTTTTTGGCTTTCTTCGCGTCTATAAAGCTATACAAAACAGCCGCAAGCGCCGCGCCGGCAAGGGGTCCCACAATGAATATCCATATCTGGGAAATAGCCTTGAAATCGCCGCCTATCATCTGCAAAAGCGCGGGACCGATGGAGCGCGCGGGATTGACGGAAGTGCCCGTAAGGCGTATGCCCAAAAGGTGCACGAGGGTGAGCGCAAGCCCGATAACTATCCCCGTAACCGCTTTGTTGTCCGTGCGCGACGTAACGCCCAAAATGGCGAGCACAAACGCAAAGGTGAGTACGATTTCCACAAGCAGAGCGACGAAAAGCGAGCCGCCGTTTCCGTAAGCGTTTACCAGCGTCTCCTGCGCCGCGTTTCCGCCGAGGTTGGCAAAGCTCCCGAAGAACAGCCCCACTATCGCCGCACCGATGAGCGCGCCGATTATCTGGCTTGCTACGTAGCAGAAGAAATCCTTCAAGCTCATCTTCTTGCTCAAAAGCATTGCAAACGACACTGCGGGGTTGATATGGCAGCCCGATACGTTGCCTATCGAATAAGCCATCGCGACGATAACAAGTCCGAACGCAAGCGCCGTGGCCACTATTCCGTCGTTACCTACGCAACCCGTGGCGACAGCCACTCCGCACCCGAATATTACCAGCACCATCGTGCCGATGCACTCGGCAAGACACTTTTTCACAGTGTCCAAAGTTGATTCCTTCATAAAAAATCTCCTTTAAAAAAATTTTTATTTTTCAAAACCGGCCATATCAGTCGGCTTTTTCTTCTATGTCTTTTGAAAGCTCCTTCTGCTCCTCCACGAATTTGCGGGCCTTGCGCTCCTCGGCTTTTGTGCTGGTGGAATCGATCTCCACGGGTTGGTTGACCACCACCTGCGGGAAGGGAATGTTGACGTTGTTGTCGTCGAACATGATTTTGAGCTCCCTGTTGAGGTCGCGCTGTACCTGATAAATATCCTCTTCCTTGCACTTTGCGACGAAGAGCAGGTCCACGCTTGAAGCGGAAAGGGAATTTACGCCCTTATAATAGGGGCCGTCCACTATTGCGGGGATGCGCTCCTTGATCTTTTCTATGTTGTTGCGGATGACGAGCTCCACGCGCGGAATGGATTCGCCGTACTCAATGCCTATGTATGCCTTTGCGACGGAAAGCTCCTGCGTCTGGTTGACTATCGTCTTGACCTCGCTGTTGTTTATTATCTTGATGTTGCCGCCCGCGTCCTCTATCTTGGTGGTGCGTATACCTATTTCCTTTACGGTGCCGCGCCAATCATCTATTATTACTATATCGCCTATCTGATATTCCCCCTCGATGACTATGAAGAGTCCGGCTATAATATCTGCGATAAGACTCTGCGCGCCGAGGCCTATAACCAACGACAATATCCCGACGCTCGCCAAAAGCGTGCCTGTATTGACGCCCCACGCCTTGAGCACGAGGAGCACGGCGATTATCCCTATCACCCACCTTATAAAACTGCTGACCAGCTTGACGATTGTCAGCGCGCGGTTGCTCTTTATAAACGCCTTGCCGAGGATGAATCTTATGAGCATCGACAGCAAAACGGCGACCGTTATTATCTGCACGCTTCGTATCAACGCGGGTATCTTGGAGTAGATGGTCTGCACGAACGCATTCCCGCTGACCGCGCGGTTGAAAACCGAGCTTTCCCCGAAAATCTGCGAGGAAAAGACTATTGCGAGCACCGTTCCCGCCGCGAGGACGGCCAATACGATCCACTTGACATAATTTACCTTCGCTTTTTGTTTTTCCATTGATTTTTACCTTCCGAATCAAATTTTTACTTCGTATTCATAAACCGCCCTGCCGCTCTCCGCGCCGGGAGCCGAGGTGGCGTAAGCAAGCCTGAATGTGGCGCGCTTGCCGTAAAGATACGCGCCCACCGTAACGCCGATTTTCTGGTCTGCATGCAGATCTTCGGCAAAAACACATTCCGAGACGTTGCCGTAATCATCCGTAAGACTTGCCTCAAAATCCGAAAAATATCCGTTTTCGTCGATAAAGTCCATGGTGAAATGGAAATATCCGTCCACACCGCACGTACAGCCGTAGGTCAACTGCCGCCACACGGTTACGGGGTCGGGCGAGAGGGAGGTCTTTACCGTCGTCTCCGCGATTGTCGTCTCCCCGAACGCGTTTTTGCCCATGACCGCGAGGGTGTAGCTGAGGCCCGGGCCCAAATCGACGAACTCGCCGCTATTGGTGCCTTGGCTGAGAGATTGCTCGCGGCGGATGAAATCGTTGTAGAGCACGATGTTGAGCTCTTCCCCGCTCTCCACTTCCACCTCGTAAGAAACGGAATTGTTACCCGCCTTTGCGCTGATTATTTCCGCGCTTCCGCCATCCGAAATTATTCCCGAAGCGGCCACTGCAACGACTACGGTAGCCGTCACCGCAAACGCCGACAGAACGCGCGTCAACGACGACATATCGCGCTTTGCCTTGGCCTTTGCGGGGCGGTTTGTCCGCGCCTCTGCGTTTGCCTCATTGCGGGCGGGGCTTTCGGCATATGCCTTCTGCTCCTCCGCGCCGTAATATTCGCGCGCGCCCGTCTTGTATTCCGCCGCTCCTTTGCTCTCCTGGGGGTTGCGATTAAATTCATTCATATCAAATCTCCGTCAATCGGACCCGCCGGCGTTTTCGCCGCTTTCGCCGCTTTTATCCTCTTGTTCCGCCTTGCGGGCGCGCACCTTGAACACGGCGAGCACTATGCAAGCCGCCGCAAGCAATACGGCTACAACGCCGAGCACTATGCAAGCCGCAACCGCGCCTTCGGGCAGGATAACGGCGAGCATTCCGAGGGGCGCTACCGCCCCGGCATTCGTGCCTTTACCGCCTTTACCCGTGCGGCCGAAGAAGAATACGAGGAACAAAATCGCCGCGATCTCCAATACGATTATCACCGCGAGAAGTATGACGAGCCACAGCAAGTTTACCGTCTTTTCGCCTATAATCTGCACTTCGGAAAGCTCCGACGTGGAATAGACGATGTATTTGCCGTCCTCTATGGCCGTCTTGTACAGCTCCACACTGTCGCCGTTTACGCGCACCACCTGCAATCCGTTGACCGAACGCAAGCCCGATTTCATCAATATCTTCACGGTATACACGCCGTCGTGCTCCGTGATCTTTAAGCCGTCTTTTTCGAGATATACGTCGAACGCGGCTTTAAATTCCCTGTCTTTGACGAGAGAGGAATAGTCGCCCTCCGAAAGGCCGGAGCCTGCGGCGGCTTTGAAATTGCCCTTCTTTATCGCGCCGTTCACGTCGTTTGCCTTTGCCGTGCCCTGCGCGATGACGAGGCGGGAATTGCCCGAAATTTTCCCTTGGTTTTGCACGATGCCCCAGATCTCGCCGTCATCTCCCTCGCCGTAGTCTGCCTCGCCTGTGCCGGACAACGAGGTTTTATCCGCCTTCAGATCGCCCGCCGTCGCGGAGTTGGCAGAGACGTTGCCTATATCCTCATGCGCTTTGGCCGCGAGACTTTCGAGATCCGCGCTCTCCGCAGTCGCCTTAGCCGCACTTTCAAACGCCGAAAGAAGGCCATCAATCTCCGCCTGTTGCGCGTCGTCGTAGTTGCCGCTCGCTTTGAGGTCAGAAGCAAATTCCGAAGCCTCGTTTACGGAGCGCTGTACGGCCTGTGCGTGCCGGGTCTTTTTCTTGGCGCTTTCAAGCTTATCCGCCACGCCCTTCTTCTCTTCGGCGAGGTGTTCGGCGCGGCCGGTCGATTGGGTGTATTTATCGTACTGCTCGCCCTCTATTTCCTCTATGCAGTCGCCGTTTATTTCGGTTACGAACTCCGAATCCGCGTCGCACTCTTTAAGATAGCTTTCCGCTTCCGCCTTGGCGGCCTGTTTTTCCGCCTCGAATTGCGCCTTGAAAAGCCTATCCTCTACCGCGCCCGCAAATTTGTCCTCGTACTCCTTGAATTGGTCGTCAACAAACTGCTTAACGCTGTCGTCCAGCGCATCATACGCCTTTTTTGCCGCCTCGAGAGCGTCGCCGTCGTTTGCCCCCACGTCCTCGAACGGCTTGTTCGCCGCCGCGTTGCCGTTCAAAAATCTCCTGCCGTTTATGCCGGGCAGAGCGCCTTGCTTCCTGCTCTCCACATCCGCGGCAGAGGTCGCGCCGCCTATATACTCAACGGCCTTTTTTGCCTCTTCCACGACGTCCGCCCCGTCGCCGTTCACTTCGCCGAGCAATCCGAGCTGGGCTTTGAGCTTGCTTTCGGTGAGCGCGCGGAAATCATCCCAGGCCGCCTCGCTGTATTCGAAGGAGAACACGCCGAGCTTGGTTTCTTCCACCAGATCCTGCGCATATTTCGCAATGTCCCCCGTGAGCTCTCCGATACCGTTTTCCGCGGCGAGAGCGTCCAGCGTGACGCTTTCCGCGGCCTTTTTGTCGAACCCTGCGAGCTTATCCGCTATTTGCGCTACGGAACGCAGTTTGGGCAGAGGCTGTGCCTGGGGGTCGGAGGGGTTTGCCTCGGTCAGGCTGTTGGCGTACTCCACAGCCTTGTTTATCTCCTCTTTTGCGGCTGTCAACACGCTGTCCCCGGCTATCGCCGAGTATTTTTCGTTAATGACCGCGATCAGCTTTTCGCCCAAAGTTTGGTTTACTTCCGCAATATCGTCCGCCGCCTTTATAGCGTCTATATCCTGTTGGACTTTCGCCGTTTCCGCCTCTTCGCCGCAAATGTTTTTGTACGCGTCGAGGTATTCGGCTATTGCCTTTGCGTTTTTAAATCCTTCCACGTAATCGGACATCTTCGCGTTCGCGTCGGCGGCAAGTTTATCGGTTACGGCTTGGATATATTCCTTTGCCGCCTCGCTCTTCGCGCTCTCTTTCAAGCTCTGCGCGAGCTCTTTTATAGCCGCTATAGCCGAGGCTTCGTCCGTCACCGACTGAAGCGAAACATTATCCGGCTCCGCGGTCGATCCCGTCAGATATTTATACGCCTGCGAGTACGCGTTTTTCGCGGCCGCCTTTTCCACGATAGCCTCTATTGCCGCGCATTGCTCCTCGGCATATTGGGCAACGTCCGCCGTGTGATCCATAAGCCCTTCGATCGCGCGGCTGTAGGCGGTGGAAAGCTCCGCCAATATGTCCACGGAGTAGCTGTCCGCGCCCTCCATGGCTTTATTGAAGGCTTCCAGAATGGTCTTTGCGGCGTCCTTTGTAGCGTTTGCCTTCGAAGGTATCCCCTCGATAGCGGCAAACGCGCCGTCTATATCGCCGTCTGCGGGGTTGAGGTCGTAATTTTCCACCACGGAACACATATTTTCTATGATATCCTCATAGTCCTCTGCGCTTTCGAACGCGGCTTTCACCTCTTCCTTTATGCCCTGCTTGTAATCGTTTATCTTTTGTTTGTACGTTTCGGACACGATCGTCTGTGCCGCTTCGCCGTATGCGCCGTTGTCCGCCAAGGCGTTGTAATCTTTGACCATCTGCGCGGAAGCTTTAACCGCCGCGTCCGCGTACAGATCGTTCCAGCCCTTGGCGAGTGCGCGGGAATAGCTTTCAGAAAGGCTTTCGCCCTGCTTGAATATGCCCTCCGCGCCCTTGACTTTGGCGGAAAGCGCGCCGTATTTTTCTACCGCCGCCTTGAGATCTTCCTTTGAGGCGAGGTTTTCGTAACTTCCCTCGTCCGTCCAAAGTTTATCCTTTACCGCATTGTAAGCTTGCAAGTATTCCGCAAGGGCCGCCGCCTCTTCCGCGGAAAGGGTAACAAGCGCGCCCCGGTTTGCATACGCGCTCGGCAAAGTTTCCCCGTCCGCGGGCGTGCGCGCAACTACCGTATAGTTTTTATCGGGATCGAGGCCCCCGAAGGTGACCTTGCCGTTTTCGTCCGCTTTCACCCAACCGCCGAGCAATTCGCCCGTCGCCACGTCCAAAAGGTTGTATTCAAGCCCCGCTTTACCCTGTATTGTAAAGTCGTGTTTGCCGCTTTGACTTGAGGCCGCGACATCTGACAAGAGCACGTCGCCGCTCGACTCCGCAGGTGCGGCCGCGCGCGCGCCGATATACACCTTGCGGACTTCCGCGCCCTCGCCGTCACCCATGCGCAGGGTGATATTCCCCTGCCCGTCAACTGCTATGTCGTTGGGGAGCATGCCCGACTCCGCAAGCGCTTTATACCCGCCCTTTTCGTCGAGATAATATGTGTTACCGGGTGCGGATAAGATCAACCCGTCTTTATCGAAGAGCACCGCGCCGAAAGTTATTCCCGAAAGCGTTGCGCTTTCATTGCCGCCCGCATATTCGAATGTGAGTGCGGTGATTTCTACGGAAGTACCATCGACCTTCACTTGCGCCGTCCATACGCCGCCGTCTTTCGCAAGCGCGTACTCCTGCCCGTCTATGGTGACTTTTACAGACGTGACAGAGGAATCGCACGCGCCCGTAATATCCAGCTTGCCGCCTTCCGTCTGCCCGACGGTTATCTCGTATGCGCAGGCGCGGAGCACATTTTTTCCATCCTCTTCAACCGTAAAGTAGAACACGACCGTCAGGCCGCTCATATCGTTTTGGGGTGCCGTTACCTTGTCTGTCGCGCCCTTTACAAGCGCGCCGCTTTGCTTATTTCCGCCGTCGAGGGTGAGATTGCCCCCCGAATATGCGCTGTCCAATTGCAGGAAGGGGTCGAAATTATTTTTTGTGCCGTTGGCTATGCAGGGGTCGTCTATATGTGCTTTGCCCGTTATGTCTGCGGCGCCGCCGATTTTAAGTTCGCCCGCCTTTTTGCCCTCTACGTAGGGGATCGCGCCCGAGGTGGAGCCCGCTATATCCGCTTCGCTGTATTGGTTGTACAGGTATATCGCGATGTCATCATCGCTTGCCGCCGCTATCGTGCCGCCCGAAATCGAAAGGGACGCGCCCTCTTCCACGGACGCAACGCCCATATCATAGAGCGAAACATTGCCCGTTATATTTACTTCTCCCGATATTTCCGTTTCTGCGCCGCCGTAAATGGACTGTATCGCCGCGCCCTTCATCTGGGAGTAGTTGCCCGAAATTTCGCCGCCGGAAACGGTTACCTTGGGGTGTTGGTCGGCATTGGGGTTTTGCTTGTTGACGTTCATTATCGCGCCGCCCTCGCGGGAGTAGCAATCCTTTATCGCGCCGCCCGTCATGGTGAATACGCCGGCCGCCTCGTTGCGGACGCCGCCGCCGTAATTCTGGGAGCCGAAGCCCGCGC
Source organism: uncultured Clostridia bacterium (assembly GCA_947629695.1). Taxonomy (GTDB): domain Bacteria; phylum Bacillota; class Clostridia; order Christensenellales; family Borkfalkiaceae; genus Coproplasma. The sequence goes on from CANREQ010000012.1 coordinate 7,507, forward strand.
CGGGGGCCGCGTAGTTGTTGTCGTTATTGCATATCGTGCCGCTTTCGAGGGTGAGATTCCCTTGGTTGACTACCACGGGCGCGTGAGCCGTAATGCCCGTATTGCCCGTGACCGCAGTGCCGGCGCCGCCCTTTCCGTCGTCTGTAAGATTTATCCCTCCCGACGGCCAGACCGCGCCGCCGTCCAATATGACGTTGCCGATAGTCAGCGACGCGCCGCCACCGACCGCGATCATCTCTTCCATAAGGCTTTCGCCGCGGATTATTTTTGTGAGTCCGTATTCGGGCGCGTCGGCCGCGACATATTCCACGGTAGTGTTATCCGCCCCCGAGACTTTTCTTACGACGCTTGAAAATTTGAGATCGGCCCCTTCGGGGATCTCCAGCGTTTGATTTATTTCAACTTCGTTCGACTTCACCCCGCTGTTTGCATTATGGTGCTGGACGAATTGTACTTCTACCTGCTTTTTCCCGTTCTTGCTCGCTTCCGCGGCTTCCTTTATGGCTTGCTCTATGGATTTATATTCCTTGCGCACGCCGTCCCCGACAATTATCGCGACTATATCGCCCGATTCTACGAGGTAGAGAGCGCCCTTTACCTCGCCCGCGGGGGTCGCGGCCGTGCCGAAGGTGTAGCCCGCGTTCTTTACGCGCAAAAACTCCTTTAATTTGGCGTTGGTGTTTGCCTCGACCTTGCTTTGAACATATTGGAAATTATCGTTTCCGGCATTTCCCGAAAGCTGGTTTTCGGGGTCGGCAAACTCCGCCGTGAGCCCGGCGTTTATCTCGTCCCCGACTATCTCTATACGGCTGTTGCCGTTTATGCCTATGGAGTCGGTGACCTTCCCCGCCGCACTGCCCTTTATCTTTATTGCCGCTCCGTCCGCAAGGCTCGCGCCCGCGCCCAGAGCCGCGGTGTTGTTGTAAATTTCACAGCCGCCGAGGGTGACGTCAGCCGAGGGGCTTTCCACATAAACCGCGCCGCCGTTGCCCTTTGCCGCGTTGCCGGAAAATTTTCCGCCCGAAAGGGTGACCGTGCCGCCGTTCGCCGCCACGACGCCGCCGTTTGCCGCGCTGTTGTTTATAAATTCGCCGCCCGTTACGGTCAGCGCGCCGCCCGTGATATCCACGACGCCGCCGTTCTGCTCCGAGGAGTTGCCCTCAAACGTGCCGCCCGAAATTTCCGCCGTGCCGTCCGCTACGGCTATCGCCGTCTTTTTAAAGGACTTGACGCTTGCCCCGCTCACTTCCAGCGCGCCGCCGTTTACCGAGGCGAGGTATACGTCGCCGTTGCCCGCGGAGATATTCAGATTTCCGCCCAGCGTTACCTTTTTGCCCGAAGCTATTTCCAAAAGCGCGCCCGTGCCCGCAACGGTCACGTTTGCGCCGCCGTCCTCACCTTTAAAGGTCAATTGCGTAACGCCTTGGGGAATGGCCAGAGGCGCGGTAAGCTCCGTATTCCCGCTGAACGTAACTTCCACGGGGCCGCTTACTTCTTCTTCGGTGAAATTCTCCCAGCTCCTGTACAATTTATCGTTTACATAGAAACCGTTGGGGACTTCGACGTTTACGCCGAAGGTTATCTCCTTTTCCTCCAAGTTGTCGTCGCCGGGGAAGGTGACGGTAAACTGCACCTCGCCCGAGCCCTTGACGCGGGTTATTACAATGTTGCCCTCGTCGTCGATTTCGGCCTTTGCCACGCCCTCGGGAAGGGCGGTTACCGCTATATTTTCTTTATTTACGAGGGGAGATCGGCCGTCGAACAGCTTGACTTTTACGCTGTCCTCGTCCGCGCCTATATTCAACCCGCCGGACAGGTCGGCGATATCGATTTCCTGCTCCGCCTTTGTTATCGACCAATTGATCTGTATATCGTCGGTCGAGCCGTCCGCCCACTGCCTCTTTTTGCCGTCGCCGGTCACCAAAGATACGGTTATTGCGTAATCCGCCTTGACTGCCGTCGCCTTTATGTCGCCCGTTACCGTATAATCTTCGGTTGAGGCGAAATCTATCGGGGTCTGCTCCCCGCCCGTGTATGTAAAGGTTTGGTTATCCCTGTACGCGGGCTTTTCCACCTTTTTTACGGCTTCGTATTTTATCAGCTTATCTCCCGCCTGTGCCGCTTCTTCTTTTGTCTTGTATAATCCCTTTTCGCCGAAATAAACCGCGCCGAGTATGTATAATCTTTTCCCCGTAGTCACGGGCGATTGCGTCGTTCCGTTTACGGCTATTGTAAAATAATTGCCTTCACTGTCGAGGAAAAATTTTTCGTTCGTCAAAAAGCCGCCTATCGGCAGGGAGAAATTGAGTATATTGTTCGAAGGAAGAGTTTGCGTATCCAATATAAACGCGCTGTTTTCGTATTGCCCCAATATATAGAAAGGGCTGTTGCTCTCTGTACCGTGGGTTACTATAACAAATTTGTCGCCGTCCGCATTTACCAGACAAGGCAAACTCATAAGATACCCGCCCGAGGCAGTGCCCGTCGGCAAGCCGTCAACACAATATTTGTAATCGACCGCACCTCTATGGACGAACATTACGCCTTCTGCCGAGTCAACCGTCCAATACTGTTGAAGATATTCAACGGCCTCGCCTTCGGCAAATACAGCATTTTTATCAAATGTGCCCGGCCAATTCCAATACATGTTGGAAGGCGCCGCGTAGGTTATGCGCGAGTTCCTCTCATTTGCCATAAAAACGGCCGAAAATGCGCAAGCTATCGCAATCAGCGCAATAAGCAAAATTGCCGTAATTGTTCTTAACTTACTCTTGAAAAAGCTCTTTTTCATAATCACCATTTTATCTTAAATAGTTATTTTTACTTATTTTTGAGTGAGTAAATACTCACCTTAACCCCAAAAAAACAGCCGACACGGAATATCCGTGGCGGAAATATCCAAAGCCGCGCCGTCTACATAAAACCGTTCGCGGAAACAACGCCCATAATGCCGCCCGAGATGAGCTTCCATATCTCCTCGTAGCTCTCCCGCGTGCGGGGCAATTCCCCGCGTATTATGCGCTTTGCGAAAATGCCGGACGTATCCAGCACGTACGTCCACAAGTGGTCCTCGCTGGACCGCTCAGTAAAGCGCACGCGCTCGTTTATGCTGTGAATAATATCGGCGAAATATCTGAAGTATGTGGAGGCCGCTTCGCCGTCGTGGCTCATCACCTCGCGGATGTAAGGAGAATCGCGGTAATCGAAGTAATAGATAGTGCGGTAGTCCCCGTTTACCAAAAACTCGAAATAGGTAAACCATAAGGAGCGGATGGCCATATACATATCCCGCGGCGAGGAGATCTCAGGCAGATCGAAATTTTTGAACAGAGCCGCAACGCGCATATGAAAGCTCTCGAAACAGGCGTACAAAAGCTTTTCCTTAGTCTCGAAATACTTGTAAATGAGAGCTTCCGACACGCCCATTTTGGATGTAACCTGCTTCATGGCAAAGCCGCCCAATCCGTTTTGGGCGATAAGCTGCATCGTGGTATTTATAAATTCTTCTCTTCTGCCCGCATTAACCATCGCTTATATAATATCACATATTATAGGGAAAGTCAATTTATAACCGCAAAGCATTTCCCCCAAGTTTGAAAATTTGTCAAAAAAGGCGAAAGCGCTTGCAAAATCTCCCCTGCGGCTTTAAAAATACGTGAAAAGTTTGAAATATATGACAAGCCCGCTTATTCACGGTCCATGAAAAGCGCGGCCGCGCCGTACGCGCCCGCCTTGTTGCCAAGCTTTGCCGTAACTATTTTTACTGGCGCGTAGGAGCCGTCGCCTATCAGCTCTCTGTCCAGAATGCGCCCAAGCGGCTTTGTGAGCCTTTCGCCCTGCCCGCTTATCCCGCCGCCGAGCATGATGACTTCCGGGCGGAACACGTTGGCGAGGTTTACGATCCCGCAGGCGAGGTATTTTATGTACTTTTTTACGACTTTGCGCGCCGTATCGTCCCTTTCGTAAAAATCGAAAGCCGTTTTGCCGTTGACGAACTGCTCTCCGCCTATCTCCCACATCGCGCTGTCGGGGTGCTTTTTCATCGCAGATTTGGTCTGCTCTATCAGCGCGGTGGCCGAGGCGTACGCCTCCCAACAGCCTCTGCGCCCGCAAGTACAGGGCCGCCCGCCCTGTTTTATGACGATATGACCTATCTCCGCCCCCGCCGAAAAGCCGCCTTCAAACAGCTTGCCGCCACATATTATGCCGCCGCCCACGCCCGTGCCAAGCGTCACGAGAATGCTGTTTTCATATTCGCTTCCCGCGCCGAAATGCGCCTCGCCGAAGGCCGCGGCGTTTGCGTCGTTGGTTATTTTGACTTCCAGCCCCGTGAGAGCCGTCACCCGCTCCGCAAGCGGGAAATTCTTCAATCCGAGATTGCCCGCAAAAACCACTACGCCCCGCGCGCTGTCTATAACGCCGGGGCAACCTATTCCGCAATAAGCGGGCTCGCTTTTATCCGCTCCGTCCAAAAGTTTTTCAACGAGGCCGGCTATTGCAAGGCAAAGTTCCTCGCCGCCGTCCTCTGGTGTTTTTACGGAGCCGGTGGAGATCTCCCTCCTTTCGCCGTCCAAAACCACGCCTTTTATCGCCGTGCCGCCTATATCTATTCCGATGTAATACATGAGACCCTCCGCCGCGGTGTGCGCGGCAATTAAATATCCAGAATATTTTCTATTTTTATGAGGACGTCGTCCGCGCCCTTGCCGCTCTGCGAGGAGACGGCGATTATGTTGTCAACGCCGCACTTGAAAGACGCGGCTATCGCTGAAAGGCTCTTCCCCGCCTGCATACGGGAGAGTTTATCCGCCTTTGTCGCGATTATCGTAAAGGGTATGACGCACTCATACAGATAATTTATCATGGTCGCGTCGTCCGCCGTGGGTTCGTGGCGGATGTCGCACAGCGCGAAAACGTGCGTTATATTTTCCTTTTGCGCGAAAAAGCTGTCCAGAAGGCGCGCCCATTTCAGCTTTTCCTCCTTGCTCACCTGCGCAAAGCCGTAGCCGGGAAGATCGGCGAGCACAAATCTGCCGAAATCGAAGTAGTTTATAAGCCGCGTCCTGCCGGGCGTTTTGGAAGTTTTGGCAAGTTTGCCGTTCCCCGCGAGCATGTTTATAAAAGAGCTCTTCCCGACATTGGATTTTCCGCACACCGCGATTATGGGTTTATCCGCCTTTAAAAATTGGCTTTCGCTTGCCGCGGAGAAGAGGAATTTTGCGTTCGTTATTTTGAGCATTTTTCCGATTGCCCCCGTACTATATGCCGATTATCGCGTTTTTGAACACATCCCCAACCGTCTCCACGGGTATGAAATGCACGCTGTTTTTTACGCAATCGGGCACGTCCTCGAGGTCCTTTACGTTGTCGCGGGGGATTATCACGTCGCGCACGCCTATGCGGTACGCCGCGAGGGATTTTTCCTTTAAACCCCCTATCGGCAGAACGCGCCCGCGCAGGGTTATTTCACCCGTCATCGCCACGTCACGCCTTACGGGTTTGCCCGTGAATGCGGAAAGTATTGCCGTCGCCATGGTTATGCCCGCGCTGGGGCCGTCCTTGGGGGTCGCACCCTCGGGCACGTGCACGTGTATATCCGTCTTGCAGAACACTTCCTTATCCAGCCCGTACTCCTCCGCGTTGGAGCGTATATAGCTTATTGCGGTGCGCGCGCTCTCCTGCATAACGTCGCCCAATTTTCCCGTCAGAAGCACATCGCCCTTGCCCTCCATCGCCGATACTTCTATCGTGAGCGTCGTGCCGCCGACAGCCGTCCACGCGAGCCCCGTAGCCGCGCCGACCAAATCGCTTTTGGGCATGCCCTCGCCCTTTTCGTACTTCGCCGCGCCGAGGTAGGTTGCGACAGTTTCCCCGTCGATAATCGCTGCTGGCGTCTCCCCGCCGGCCTTGGTCACGGCGGTTTTGCGGCAGATCGCGTCGATCTCCCTTTCGAGATTTCTAACCCCGGCCTCGCGCGTGTATCCGTCGATAACGGCGTAAATGCCGTCGTCGGTAAAGGTGATTTCGCCCTCTTCGAGCCCGTTTGCCGCGACGCGTTTGGGTATGAGGTAGCGCTTGGCTATTTCCTTTTTCTCTTCGGACGTGTAGCCCGAAATTTCTATGATTTCCATCCTGTCGCGAAGGGGCGCGGGAATGGTCGATAGATCGTTGGCCGTCGTTATGAACAGCACTCTGGACAAATCATAGGGAACTTCCAGAAATCTGTCGCGGAAGGTGGAGTTCTGCGCCGGGTCCAGCACTTCCAAAAGCGCGCTGGAGGGGTCGCCGTGGACCATATCCGAAGAAAGCTTATCAACCTCGTCGAGCAAAAATACGGGATTTACCGAGCCTGCGTTTTTAATTGCGGTTATTATTCTGCCCGGCATTGCGCCCACGTACGTCTTTCTGTGGCCGCGTATCTCCGCCTCGTCGCGCACTCCGCCCAGACTCATGCGGACGAATTTCCTGCCGAGGGCGCGCGCAACCGAGGACGCTATGGAAGTCTTGCCTACTCCCGGGGGGCCGACAAAGCACAAAATGGGCGCGTTCATTCCCCCCGTGAGCTGTAAGACGGCGAGGTATTCCGTTATCCTACGCTTTATCTTTTCCAATCCGTAATGGTCGTCGTTGAGCACTTTTACCGCGTCGGCCAAAACTTTGGTGTCCTCCGTCGCGTAGTTCCACTCCAAATCGAGTATCCAATCGAGGTAACCGCGCAAGACGTTGTAATCGGGCGAAGAAGTCTGCATGCGGGACATGCGCGAAAGCTCCTTAAGCGCCTTTTGCTCCACCTCTTCGGGAAGGTGTTTGGCCTTTATCTTTTCCTCGAGCTCCGTCTTTTCATCCTCGTCGTCGCCGAGTTCCGTGTGAATCGCGCGCAGCTGTTCGCGCAGATAGAAATTTTTCTGTCCCTCGTCCATATTGCGCTTAACCGTTGCGCTTATCTTTTTTTCGAGGCGGCCTATTTCCAGCTCCTCATTGAGATAGCCGTAGAGAAGTTCCAATTTTGCGGAGAGCTTGTCGGCTTCCAGAATCTTCTGCCGCTTTTCGCAGGATAACTTCATCGCGCCCGCCGTGCCGTAGACGAATTTCTCGCGCTCCTCGCATGTGACGAGTGCGCGCGCGGTCTCTTCAGTGAACACGCGGGAGCTCGTCGCCGAAAGCAGTTCCGAAATGGCCGCCTTGCAGGTGCGCATAAACGCCTCTTCCAGCCTGTCGTCGTCGCTGACAGACGGGGCGCGGACGGACAGCGCGCTGAAAAAGCCGTCCTCGTAGTTGATCTCCTTTATCTTTACGCGATAAAGGCCGTGTCCGCTGACGCGGATACGGTCCCCGGGAAGATTTAACAGCCTGTCTATGGCAAAGACGGTGCCGACGGTGTACAGCTCGTCCTTGGTGACCTCGTCCTTGTTCTGGTCGCGCTGGGCGACGGCTATGACGGGGTTGTTGCGCATGTTTGCCGTCTTTACGGCCGTAAGCGTCGCCGTCCTGCCGACGTCGAAAATCATCTCCGTTTCCGGCAGAACGACCCGTCCGCGAAGCGCTATGAGCGGCAGATATTTCTCTTCATCCATATTCTTTTCTCCTTTATACCGCAGTGCGCATGCAAATCTCTGCGGCGCGCGCCCTTGACGGGCGCGCAATTTAAACAGAAGGGAAGCGAATACCGCTTCCCCAACAGTGGGCCGCACTTAGGGGGTGCGCCCGCTTTATGCGCTTTTTTTGTAAATTATCTGAGGCTCCGCGCGGTCGGTTATGCACTTATCCGTCACTATCACCTCGGCCACGTCCTTTTCCGAGGGTATCTTATACATGACCGAAGTCATAAATCCCTCTATTATAGTCCTCAGCCCGCGCGCGCCCGTCTTGAGCTTTATCGCAGTCCTCGCGATCTCGCGCACGGCGTCGTCGCGCACGGTCAGCTTCACGCCGTCCATGGAAATGAGTTTTTGGTATTGCTTTATTATCGCGTTGCGCGGACGGGTCAGGATATTTACGAGCGCGTCCTCGTCGAGGGGATGCAAAGCCACGACTATAGGCATGCGCCCGACAAACTCCGGAATGAGCCCGAATTTGGTCAGATCCTGCGGCTTTACGTCCTCGAGGGCCTTGTACACGTCCTCGTCCTCCGTTTTCACCTCGCCGCCGAAGCCCAAAGAGGTAGTATCCTTGCGCGCCTGCACTATTTTATCGAGCCCGACGAACGCGCCGCCGCATATGAAGAGTATATTGGTGGTGTCAATCCTCAGGCACTCCTGCTGGGGGTGCTTCCTTCCGCCCTGGGGGGGAACGTTTGCCACGGTGCTCTCTATGATTTTGAGGAGGGCCTGCTGTACGCCCTCGCCCGATACGTCGCGCGTTATCGACACGTTTTCGCCCTTGCGCGCTATCTTGTCTATTTCGTCTATATAGATTATGCCGCGCTGGGCCCTTTCGAGGTTGTAATCGGCGTTCTGTATGAGTTTGAGCAAAATATTTTCCACGTCCTCGCCGACATAGCCCGCCTCCGTCAGAGTGGTCGCGTCCGTCGTGGCGAAAGGCACGTTGAGTATGCGCGCGAGGGTGCGGGCGAGCAGCGTCTTTCCGCAACCCGTCGGCCCGAGAAGGAGTATATTGCTCTTTTCTATCTCCACTTCGTCATCGCCCTCTTCCGCACCGACGTTGTTTATGCGCTTGTAGTGGTTGTATACGGCCACCGAGAGCACCTTTTTCGCCTCTTCCTGCCCGACGATGTATTTATCGAGCTCCTCTTTTATCTCCGCCGGCTTTTTCAGGGGAACGGGTTTAGCCTCGCTTTCATTCACCGCTTCCTTTATCATATCGCCGCATATCTCGACGCATTCGTCGCAGATATACGCGCCGTTCTGCCCCGCGATGAGCTTGTTCACAAGCTCCTCCGGTTTTCCGCAGAACGAGCAAAATTTTCCGTTATCTTTCATCGAAGTCTCCTTTGGCGGAATATCTCCCGCCCGATAATAACGCAAGCATTATTGCCAACTTGCGCCGCCTTCAACCCTTTATCTTTTGTCGAAAACCCTGTCGATGAGCCCGTATTCGAGCGCTTCCTGCGCGGTGAGGTAATTATCCCTGTCAGTATCCTTTTCCACCTGCGCGAGGGGTTTGCCGCTGTTTTCCGCAAGTATTTTGTTGAGTTTTTGCTTGGTCCTCAAAATGTGCTCCGCCGCTATCTTTATGTCGCTGGCCTGGCCCTGCGCGCCGCCCAAGGGCTGGTGTATCATGATCTCGCTGTTGGGAAGCGCAAATCTCTTGCCCTTCGCCCCGCTGGAGAGTATGAACGCGCCCATAGAAGCCGCCATGCCTATGCAGATCGTGGAGACGTCGCACTTGATGTAATTCATCGTATCGTAAATGGCGAAACCCGCCGAAACCGACCCGCCGGGGCTGTTGATATAGAGGTTGATGTCCTTGGAAGGGTCCTTTGCCTCGAGGTAAATAAGCTGTGCGACCACGGTGTTTGCGACCGCGTCGTCTATCTCCCCGCTGAGAAAGACAATTCTGTCCTCAAGCAGGCGGGAATATATATCGAAGGAGCGCTCTCCGCGCGCCGTCTGCTCGATTATATAGGGAATGAGAGCCGAATTTTTTTCCTTTTCCATTATCGTTACTCCTTTGCCGCGCTTATTTGCGGCTGTAAATTCGAGGGCGGCAAAAACCTTTTATGGATTCAAGCCGCCCGAATAAACTCAAATTATTTTACTTGACGAGATTGTTGTTCGCCGAGAGGAAGTCAAACAGCTTTGTTATCACAATATCGTTGGCGATATACTCCAGCTGACGGGGGTCCATATTCTTCTTGTATTCTTCTGCGGGCTTTTCCACTTCCGCGGCCTGTGAGGCGATCTTTTCGTCTATCTCTTCCTGCGCGGCGGTTATGTTTTCTTCCTTGATTATCTTTTCGATGACCAATTGCGAGAGGACGCGCTTGGAAGCTTGTTCGTTGAATTGCGAGCGGAACTGCTCCATCGTCTGTCCCATGTATTTGAGATAATCGTCCATCTTTATGCCCTGATACATGAGCCTGTAGGAGAAATTCTGCACCATTTCGTCTATCTCGTTTTCCACCATGGCCTGGGGGATTTCGCACTCGGCGGTGGCGCATATGGCCTCCAATATGGAGTTTTCCGTCTCGTCGCGGCCCTTATCCGCGGCCTGTTTTTCAAGGCGCTCTTTTACCTTTGCGGTATAGTCCGCGATGCTCTCGCTGCCGGCGTGCTTTTTGACGTATTCGTCGGTGAGCTCCGGAAGTTCCTTGCCCTTTATCCCGTTGAGCTTTACGGTAAACTCCGCGTCCTTATCCCTGAGGTTGTCCGCCTGATAGTCTGCGGGGAAATGCACGGAAATTTTGCGCTCTTCGCCTATTTTCATTCCCTCTACCTGGGATTCGAATCCGGGGATGAACGCGCCGCTTCCCAGAGTGAGGTCGTACCCTTCCGCCGTGCCGCCGGCAAACTTTTCGCCGTCAACCGAGCCGGAGAAATCGATATTGACCGTATCCCCGTCCTTGCAGGGTCTGTCCGTGACGTCAACGTCCTTGGCCTCGCGCAGAAGTATCTTTTCGACCTCCGCCTTCACCTCGGCGTCGGTTACATTATATTCAAACTTTTTGATTTCTAAACCCTTGTAGGAGCCGATTTGGACTTCGGGCTTTACGGGAACGGTCGCGACGAGCACGACTTTATCGTCCGACAAATCCTCGACGGACAATTCGGGCGCACCTACGGCGGTGAAATTATCCTTTTCCTTGTCTATTATCTGAGGGTAATTTTCGGAATAAAGCACGTTGAACGCTTCGTCGAAAAACGCGCCCTTGCCGTAATAATTCTCTATTACCGACTTGGGGGCTTTGCCCTTTCTGAAACCGGGCACGGAATACTTTCCGCGCGTCCTCGCATAAGCCTTGTCTATTGCGGCTTTCCACTCCTCGCCCGTGAAGGCGATCGTAATTTTTACCGTGCTCTTTTCCGAAGCTGATGTAGTGTAGTTCATTCTTTCTCTCCTGATTGAATTGCGGTTTTATTTATACATGACATATTTTAACACAATACTTCGCTTTTGGAAAGCGTTTTTTATGACCGTTATCAATTTACTTTTTATTTTTTTTGTTGTACAATGAAATAAATCCAACGGCGGAGGCACCATGCCACAGGACGCATATACATTAAAAAAACTCAACAAGGAGCTTTCCTCCCTCTTGACGGGCGGGAAAATATCGCGCATAAACCAGCCGGAAAAGGACGCCCTCTCCCTTTTAATATACACCGCGGCGGGGACGGTTAAACTCGATATAGGTCTTTCCGCGCGGTTTTGCCGTATAAGCGTGGGCGAAAAGACTACGTACGAAAACCCCAAAAACGCGCCCAATTTTTGCATGCTTTTGAGAAAACACCTGCAAAACGCCGAGATAAAAGCCGTCGGGCAGGTGGGATTCGAGAGGGTGATATACTTCGATTTTCTCTGCTTTTCGGAGTTTTCGGATTGCGAAATGCGCCTCTACCTCGAGATCATGGGGAAATATTCCAACGCCGTTCTGACAAAGGACGGGGTCATAGTGGGCGCGCTGAAAACGACCTCTTTGGAGAGCGCGAAGCGCGTCACCCTGACGGGCGCGAAATACGTCCTGCCGGAAAAGCAGGATAAAGCCGACCCCACATGCCTAAAAGAGCTTGAAGAGCTGTTTTATTCGAGCGGCGCGGAAGGGCGCGGGGATATGGCCGATTTCCTCTCCGCGCACGTGGCGGGACTTGCGTATGTTACCGCGCGGGAGATAGCCGATCTTTACGGCGGCAAGCCGACGGCAAAGGACGTGTACGATTACGTCAACGGCGGGGAAATTTCCCCCTGCATAACCTATTCCGGCGGCCTGATGCAGGATTTCAAGGCGAGAAGCACGATGCAAGAAAAAGAGCCCTTCCCCACCCTCCTTCAAGCCCAGGCCGCGTTTTACGACCGCGCGATAACCGAGAAGAAATTCGGGGACGAAAAGCGCAGGTTGGGCGGTGCGCTCGACGGGGCGGTGAAGAAGTGCGAAAAGTTGCTCGCGCAGATAAATTGCAAGCTCGCGGAGTGCGAAAAAACGGACGAAGCGAAGCTGTGCGGGGAGCTGATCATAGCCAATATTTACGCGATAAAAAAGGGGCAAAAGGAGCTTGTCGCCGCCAATTATTACGACGAAAAGGGCGGGGAAATAACCATAAAGCTCGACGAGCGTCTCACCCCCTCCCAAAACGCCGAGCGATATTACAAAAAATACGCAAAGCTCAAGCGCACGAAAGAAAATCTGACGGTGAGGAAAGAGGAAGCCGCAAAGCGGCTGAACTATCTTCTGTCCGTGAGGCAGAGCCTGCAATCCGCGGAAAATACCGACGATTTGCAGGGCGTCGCGCAGGAGCTTTCGGAAATTTCCGCAATAAACGGGGATACGCAAAAGGGCGGACAGAGGGGAAAGGCGCAAAAAAACGCGGAGCCCCCTTTTCGCACTTATTCCTACGGCGGATTTACGGTTATATGCGGGCGGAACAACGTGCAAAACGACAAGCTCACCCGCTCGCTTTCCGACTGCGACGTGTGGTTGCACACAAAGACATTCCACTCCTCCCACGTCGGCATAATAACGCAGGGCAGACAGGCGGACGACGGGGTGATAAAATTTGCCGCCGAGGTGTGCGCGTACTACTCAGAAGCGCGGGAAAAAGACAAAGTACAGGTGGATTTCACCTTAAAAAAACATGTAAAGAGGCCGGGCGGCGCGCCGAGAGGATTTGTTGTGTACACAGATTTCAAGACGGTGAACGTGACGCCCGCAAGGCATGCGGAGGCAAAGCTGAATGAGTAAAGGCGATTATCTCGACAAGGACAACGGATTGAAAAAGGACGGGGCGCAAGAGGCGCAAAACGGGGACGGCGCGCAGGAGAAAAACTACACGTATTTCTTTATCGCTCTCGCCGGTTTTGTCGCGGGCGCGATATGCTTCGGGATCTCGTTTGCGGTCAAGGGCGCGGGGCTGTACCTGCTTATAGCGAGCATGTTCTGCGAGCTGGGGTGCGCGACTTTTCTGAACGCGCAGAAGAGAAAATACAACTTCCCCCTCGTCATGGCGGTGCGCGTTGCGTGCTACGCGGTGATGATCGCGGCGATACTCATAGTCATAATAGGCAAGATAGCCGTATCCTGACGGGCGCAAAAATGCGCGCAAAATGAATATTTGGCCGTAAATTGCTCCATTACTATATTGTAAATGGAAGAAATTTGCGGCGCGCTTTCAAATAAATTGAGCGAAGCGGCGGGCGTTTACGCCGTGTTTTACGAGGACGAGCTTTTGGATGTTCTTCCCGAGGACGCGCGCAACCGCGAAACACTGGAAGCGGCATTGAAAAAACTCAATAACGGCGGGTATATCGACGTGAAATATGCCCGCGGCTCGGCGTTTTGCCTGTCATATCTGCGCCCGTTTGAAGCGGAAACGCGCGACAAACAAGCCGTAAACGAGCCGCCCGCCCCGACCGCAAAGGCGGCGGTGCCCAAGAAAATTTACGCGTTGGTCGCGGTCTGCTCCTTTTTCGGCGCGCTCGCCGGCGGACTTATCGCGCTTCTCGGGGCGGTGGTATAAATGCTGAGCCGCTACGAAAACGACGTGATGAGCGCGGTGTATTCGCTGTGCGACGGCACGGACGGGTGCCTCGTCTCGCCACTTGACATAATGAGCATACTGCCCTTAAACAGGAAGTACAATACCGAGAGAATAGACGACGCGTTAAACGCGCTGAGGCAGGACGGATATCTCGACGTGATAACTTCCGTGCGCAAGGGGGAAAAGATGTACGTCATCTCCTTAAAGGAAAACGGAATGGCGTATAAAAGGAGCGCGGGCCAGCGCAGAAGGGATATAGCTTTCAAGATATTCCTCGCCTTTGTCGGCGCGGTCGCGACCTTTGTGTTCGGACTCATCTTAAAGGCGGTTTTCGGCGGTTAAATGCCGCCCGCTTGTGCGCCAGACCCCGCAATATGCCCCAATCAATATGATTTTTCAAGTAAAAACGCTCCGCGCCTGACAGGCGCGGAGCGAGGTTTTTTTATGAGTTTTTTTTGGAATTGTTTACGCCTCGCAGAAGGCCTTCATGGCGAGGTGCATGGAGTATAAATCTGCCTTGGAGATGACCTCGTAGGGCGCGTGCATGGAGAGCACGGGAACGCCCATATCGCATGTGTCTATGCCGAGGTTGGCTATAAACTTGGCAACTGTGCCGCCTCCGCCTATATCGATTTTACCCAGCTCCCCCGTCTGCCAGATAACGCCCGCATTGTCGAACGCGTCGCGAAGGTACGCCACCATTTCCGCAGATGCGTCGTTGGTGGATGATTTCCCGCGCGCGCCATGGTATTTTGTGAGCGACGCGCCGCAGTTTATGTACGAGGCGTTGCGCTTTTCGTAAACGTCCGAATACGCGGGGTCGAAGGCCGCGGTCACGTCCGCCGACACGCACTTGGAGTGGTATCTGACGAGCACGGGATCCGCGCCGAGGGCGCGCGAGACGCTGTCCAGCAAATCGAGAATGACGTGCGACTGCATACCCGTCACGCCGTCGCTTCCCGTCTCCTCCTTGTCGGCAAAGACGGATATTATCGTGTCGTCCGAATGACACTCGAACAGCGCGGTCATCTCGGGATAGGCGCAAACCTTGTCGTCATGTCCGTAGGCGGAGATAAACGCCCTGTCAAATCCCACGTCGCGGGGCTTCCCGGCGGGCACGAAGCACAGCTCGCTTGCCTGGAAATCGACTTCAGTTATGCCGTACTTTGCGTGCAAAAGCTTCAAAACAGCCGCCTTGACGGCCTTTTCCTCCTCCCCCTTTTCGGGCACGCCCGCGACTATCGCGTTGAGGTTTTCGCCCGAAATAGCCGTAGCGAGCGGCTTGGCGTTCTGCTCCTGCGAAAGGTGGGGCAACAGGTCGGTTATGTAAAATATGGGGTCGGCCTCGTCCTCGCCGACGCACACGCTTTTTATCTCCCCGCCGGGCAACGCCACGACTCCGTGCAGAGCGAGGGGTATGGTAGTCCACTGGTATTTCTTGATCCCGCCGTAGTAGTGCGTCTTGAAATACGCCACGCCGCTCTCCTCGAACAGGGGGTTGGGCTTTAAGTCGAGCCTCGGGCTGTCAACGTGCGCGGCCATAATCTTCACGCCGCGCTCGGATATATCGTTTTTCCCTATTCTCATGAGGAAAATGTTCTTGCCGCGGTTGATAAAATACAGCTTGTCGCCCGCCTTTATCTTGTCGCCGAACGTATACGGTTTGTATCCCCTCTCTTTGGCGAGCTTTTCGGCCGTCGCGGAGGCTCCCCTTTCGGTTTTGGAGGAAAACAGAAAGCTCTTGTACTCTTCCGCATAGCGGGAAATTTCGGCGAGCGTCTTGTCGTCCGCCTCTTTATAGAAATTTGCGCGTTTGTATTCGTAATCCATATGTAAAATCTCCTTCCGACGCTATATTATATACTCCCGCCCCGCCTTTGTCAACATACATTCCCCGCAGGCGCGCTAAAATTTTTTCGGACAAATTTTCTTTCGGCTATTTACTAAAAGCTTTAAAAGGTATATAATAGCGATTATGAGGGGAAAATACGCCATTGCGCGCAGGATAGCCGCCGTCGCGGCGTTGACAGCGCTGAGTTTAATAGTATTTCTTATTGAAAACTTACTGCCGCCCCTCTTTATACCGGGCGCGAAACTCGGGCTTGCCAACGCTTTTTCATTTACCGCGCTCGTGCTGTACGGGCCGGCGGAGGCGTTTGCCGTAGTCGTGGCGCGCACTCTTCTCGGCGCGGTGTTCGCGGGCAACCTCTCCGCGCTGATGTATTCCTTTACGGGCGGGGTCGCGGCCATGACGGCGAGCGCGCTTTTACTCTGTTTTCTTCATCCCCGCATAAGCCTCACGGCGGTATCCGTGGCGGGCGCGGCGGTGCACAATTTGACCCAAAACGCGGTGTTCGCGCTAATATCTTCCACCCCTCTCGCCTTTTCCTACGCGCCTTACTTAACGCTTATAGGCGCGCTCTCGGGCGCGATCGTCGGCGTTGTGATAACGCTCATTTTCAAGCGCGTGCCGATGGGCGTTTTCGCGCGGGCCCTGGGAGAAAAACGCGGGGAGCGGGCTGAAAGCGAACAGGCTTGAGCGACTTCCCGCAAGAATAGACAAGTAAAATCCGCCGCCTTACGCGGCTTTACCGATTTTAAAAACGATAGGAGGAAAATTACCGTTAAAGATGAAAGCAATCAAAGCAAAACCCTTTTTTGCCGGCATACATCCCAAGGGTATGAAGGAACTCTCGTCCGGCTGTGCCACCGAGAGAATGCCCGACCCCGAGACGGCGTACGTATCGCTTTCGCAATCGCTCGGCAAGCCTGCCGTGTGCTGTGTTGAAAAGGGTCAGAAGGTTATGGAGGGGGAGCCGATAGCCCATGCCGACGGCGCGATTTCCTCCGACGTATTCTCTCCGATAGCGGGCGAAATAATTGATATCAAGCCCATGCCCGGCGCGAACGGGGCGACGGAGACTTACGTCGTGATAAAGGGCGACGGGAGCGGGCAAAAATTCGCCTATCCTCCCCTTGAAAACCCGCAGGCGGAGGCGATAAAGGGGCGCATAAAAGAGTGCGGCATAGTCGGCCTCGGCGGCGCGGGATTCCCAGCGGCCGTCAAAGTTGCGCCGAGAACGCCCGTGGACACGTTGATATTGAACGGCGCGGAGTGCGAGCCCTATCTTACATGCGACCACAGGCTCATGCTTGAAAACACCGACGAGATAGCGCGCGGGGCTAAGTACATAGCGACCGCCCTCGGCGTGGACAAGATAGTAATCGGCATCGAGGCGAACAAGCCCGACTGCATAGAGGCGTTTGAAAAATACGATTATATCCAGCCGGTGATACTCAAAAAGCAATACCCGATGGGAAGCGAAAAGCACCTCATATACGTCACCACCGGCAGAAAAGTAGGCATCGGCAAACTGCCTGCGGACAGCGGCGTGGTCGTGCAGAACGTCGCCACCGCCTTTGCCGTCTGCGAGGCCGTGGAAAAGGGCAAAACGCTGTACGAAAGGATACTCACCGTCTCTGGACAAGCGATAAAACAGCCCAAAAACCTCTGGGTGAAAGTGGGGACTTCGGTCAAAAACATTGTGGATTTCTGCGGCGGCGAGGCCTTTCCGCCCAAAAAGGTCATACAGGGCGGGCCGATGACGGGGCTTGCGCTTTCCACTTACGACGTGTACACGCATAAGACGACTTCCGGCGTGCTTTTAATGAGCGAAAAGGAAGCGGCGGCCGAGGAGCCCACCCCCTGCCTAAACTGCGGCATGTGTGCGGACAGGTGCCCCATGCACCTCATGCCCATGCAGACGGCGTTTTACGCGGCGGCGGGTGAGTACGAGCTTGCGGCAAAGCTTGGCAACACGGTTGCGTGCATAGAGTGCGGCGCGTGCGAGTACACCTGCCCGGCAAAGCGCCCCTTGATACAGGCGATAAGAAAGACAAAGGCGTACATGCGCGCCAAGGCGACGAGCTCCGCGCCCGCGCCTTTGGTAAAGCCCGTAGACCAGAAGGGCAGAAGCGCGCCCACCGTACCTCTCGCTCCTCAGGGCGAGGGGGAAAAGAAAAATGACGGAAAGGAGAAAGACAATGGATAACAGCGTAGTAATATCCACTCCTCCCCATGTCAAATCGAGGCGGACGACAAAGGGGATAATGCTCGACGTCATCATCGCGCTTGCACCCGCCGCGATAATGGGCATGGTATACTTCGGCGTAAACGCCTTCGTGTTGGAGCTTACCGCCGTACTTTCTGCGGTAGCGACAGAGTTTGTATACTTCTTCATAGCCAACAAGGGATTTTCCGAAAAGTGCAAACACGCGGGCGAAGTGTGCAAGAAATGGTGGAAACAGTTCGATTACACCTCTATAGTCACGGGACTTATCCTCGCGCTGATAATCCCCGCCACAGCCAAGTGGTATGAAGTTTTGATAGGCGCGGTCTTTGCTATAGCCATTGTAAAGATGGTGTTCGGCGGGACGGGCAAAAACCTCGTCAACCCCGCCGCAACGGGAAGAATATTCATGTTTCTGAGCTTTTCGCTCACGACCTACGTGGCGTGCAACGTCGCCGCGATAAGCGCGGGAAGCGAAGTTTTTACGGGCGCGACCCACTTATCCGGTTATTTGCTCAAGGGCGAAGCGGCGGGCAAGATGTCGTGGCTCGATCTCTTCCTCGGCACGGGCGTCGCGGGGTGCATAGGCGAAACTTGCAAACT
>CANREQ010000013.1 GCA_947629695.1 uncultured Clostridia bacterium
TTCACTATGCGCTCACTCATCTCGCGCGGCAAAACAGTGGGTGTCCACTGTTTTGAGAAGCTCCGCGCTCGTCCTTACTCAAAGGGCGCCAAGGGGAGCCAAGGGGTCGTCACCCTGCCCCCGCCGTCACCCTGCCCGAGGGCATAGCCCGATGGTTTGTAGAAAATTTTGAGGCCTACGAAAAATTTTCACAAAGCGAAGTGAGCCGTTAGGCGAACGGAGTCGAATGGGTCCCCCTGTCCTAAGTGATAATGCCGTTTTATCGTTGCTCCCTACCACCACATGGGGGATTCCTCGACTACGCGCTTTGCGCTACGCTCGGAATGACAACACTTTAAATATCGGGTTACATTTTATCCCCTCAGTCTGCTACGCAGACAGCTCCCCTAACCCTACGGGTTTAGGGCGCTATAAGGTGAAAGCGGCGCGGAATATTTCCTAAATAATTAACGGCGCAAGCAGGGTTCCCCTGCGTTAGCGCGCCACAATTTGCGCATACCTGCGCCTCAGCGGGGTGAAGTTGCGCCATTATATTATCGTGCGCCCTTAAAAATGGCGCAACGAGGGACGAGCAAGGCATTTCATAGCACAGCCTAGTAGCGCTGTGCGTGCCGAAGCGAGATGAGTGAGCACTTCCGTCCCGTGCGAACGGTGACCGAGGCGGCTGTTATCCTTACAACCGCCGAGAAGAGCCCCTCAATATCACGAAAAATCGCAGGCACGGCTTGCCGAGATTTTTGTGAACAAGCGACGCTTATATGCGTTTTCCAGGAGCAACAAAATTGGCGCGGGATAAAATCCTCGCGCCAATTTTGTAGAAAAAACGCGGTGCCGAAACACCGCGCGTTTTTTACTGTTTAATAAACCCCAGGCTGATCAATATAGCCCTGTCAACCTTAGACATGGTCACATCGGATATTTCGCCTATCTTTTCCTTTAACCGACGCTTATCGAGCGTGCGGATCTGTTCGAGCAAAATCACCGAATCCTTTGCCAATCCGAACGAGCCGACAGGAAGCTCTATATGCGTGGGGAGCTTCGCCTTGTTTATCTTGCTGGTTACCGCCGCCGCTATTATGGTTGGCGAATATTTGTTGCCCACGTCGTTCTGCACGACGAGGACGGGGCGTATTCCGCCCTGCTCGCTACCCACGACGGGCGATAAATCGGCATAATACAATTCACCGCGTTTTATCGTCATCTCATACCTCTTTCAAGCGCGTTGAAGCCTGTTTTACTTCCCTGCGCGCTGTGGGCAGTCATATTATATTATACGCCCGCCTCCCGATAAATTGTTGCCTTTTGCCGCCGAAACTATACCTTAACGGCCGAATATCCTCGGAATTTCTATCATCGGACACACGCCGCATGCCGCGCAAATGCGGTAGGTGTAATATGCGACGAGTATCGCGAGGAATGTTGCGCCCGCGATTTTGCCCAGCTTGTTGTCCCTGAAAAAGGAAAATATCAAAAGCGCCGCCGCGGCTATTATGGACAGATAACCGTCGGCGAGGGAAGTCACGTCGAACACGACCCCATTGGCCGCCCCCGCCGCACTGACAAACCCCAGCCCCGCGACGAAGAGTATGTTTGCGATATTGCTTCCTATTATGTTGCCCGTGGCAAGTCCCATATCCCCCTTTTTCGCCGCGGTCATGCTGGTGACGAGTTCCGGCAAAGATGTGCCGAAAGCCACGACGGTGAGCGCGACGATGTTTGTGGGAACGCCCAGCAAATCTTGCGCGATATAGGTTGCGCCGTCCACGACGAGCTGTGCGCCGCCTACGACCATCGCGAGCCCGGCGAGGGTTATGATTATCAAAAACCACGTCTTGTCGAGGAGATTTCCATACCCGTACTTGATTTTATCGATAAATCCACCTATCCCTTCGCGGGGCACGCTCTCCGCAACGGGTGCGGCAGTGAGGGATTGCTCCGAAAGGGCGGATTTATTCCTCTTGGCCATTAAAATCGTGTAAATCATGAACACGCAGTACAGGGCAAGCAGTATCAGTCCGTCGTACCAGGCGAAGCTTCCGCCTATATCGCCTATCAGCAAAAATATCAGGCTTATGCCTATCAAAAAGGGAATCTCTATATAGCGGGAACTCTTCTCCACGGGAATATCGGTTATAAGCGCGCATATGCCGAGGATGAGCAATATATTCATCATGTTGCTCCCGAGGACGTTGCCCATTATGACGTCCGCACCGCTAGAATCCCCCATCGAAGCCTTTATGCCGCCTATTATAGACACGGCCGCCTCCGGTGCGGATGTGCCTATGGCGACGACCGTCAAGCCGATGATGAATGTGGAAACTTTGAGTTTTGCCGCAATTCCCGAAGCGCCGTCAACAAAAAAGTCCGCGCCCTTGACGAGCAACACAAAGCCCACGAGCAACAAAAATATCCATAAAAACGCCATACGTTATCCCTCTCGCATTTTTTATCGTCAAATATAATCTTATCCGTTCCGCCCGCTTTTCCTCCGCGGAAGGGGCGGGTCAAACGCTTCAAAAAAAAGACTTTCAACCCGAACCCGCGCGCGGATTGCCGCACGCCGACCCAAGTTAAAAGTCTTGTTACCGGAAAAACCCCGGCGTCAAATCCCGGGCGCACCGCGCCGTGATGACGGAATTTGCCTTAAACTACTCCCTTTCAACAAGTGATAATTTAGCACATTATTTATCGCGCGTCAAGCATTTGATTGCGGAATGGATATTATTTATTATGTCCGTCGCGGTCACGCAATATTCGCTTACGTCGAGCGCGCATATCTGGGCCGTAAGTCCGAGCACGTACTGCGCGCACACCGCCGACTGCAATAAATCGAGCCCGCGCGCCGAACCGCCGCAGATGAGCCCCGAAAGCATGTCTCCGCTTCCGCCCTTTGCGAGCGCGCTGTTGCCCTTTAGCGAGAGCACGCTCTTTCCGCCGTCGCTCGTAACGGACACGGCGTTTTTGAGGTGCACGACTACGTTGTACTCTGCCGCGAAACGGCGGGATGTTTCAATGGGCTTTGCGAGAATATCCTTGAGTTTGTAGCCCGAAATGCCCGCAAATTCCTTTACGTGAGGGGTCAGAAGCACCTTGCAGGTGGCGGATCTGAGTACGTCCGCACCGTATTTTGCGAGCGCGTTTATGCCGTCCGCGTCTATTACCAATTTACCCGTGTATTCCGTGAGCAGGCGGCAAACGGTATCGTAAGTTTCGCGTGTGTTGCCCATGCCCATTCCCACGGCTATGCACTCCGCCGAATAGTCGGGCTTATCCGCGTATATCGCCTGGGGATAGACGGGGAACAGCCCCCACTTCAACTTTTCGGGAACGACCGCGCACACATACCCGCAACCCGTCCTCAAAGCCGCCGCGACAGAAAGCGCCGCCGCGCCGGGGAAGCTTTCCGACCCGGCTATTATACACGCCTTGCCGTAAGTCCCCTTGTTGGAATTGTGCTTGCGCGCGGGGAAAAGCGCGGCTATGTCATCGTCGTCGTAGGAGCAAACGCTCAGCCTCTCCGCGGATTTTATCTTTATGTCGCTTACGGTAATCTTCCCGCTGTAATCGAGGCCGTCGCCGAGCACGCAACCCAACTTTATATAGGAGATGCAGACCGTCATATCCGCCTTAACCGCCACGCCCATTACGGAGCCGTCGTTGCCGTTGAGGCCGCTGGGAACGTCCGCGGAAATGACATATGCGCTGCTCGCGTTTATCTTCTTTATGACCGCCGCAAACGCGCCCTCGACCGCGCGGCTGAGCCCCGTGCCGAACAGGCAGTCCACGATTATTTTACCGCTTATGCGCTGGGAATATTCCCCCTTGTATCTCTTCTTCTCGCGCGCGCAATCGGCGGAAAGCTTGCCCTCCGTCTCATATACCTTCACGTTCAGCCCGCGGGAAAGGAGCTCTCCCGCGCAGGCGTATCCGTCCCCGCCGTTGTTGCCCGTGCCGCACACGACGAGCACGTCTTTCACCCCGCGCTCCTCCGCGACTTCGCACACCGCGTCCGCAAGCGCGACGCCCGCGCGGTGCATAAGCGTTGACGAGGGAAATCCGCCGCGTATCGTAAACTCGTCCGCGGCGCGCATTTGTTCGTTAGTCAGATAGTATTGCATAATAACCTCAAGCTCATTTCTGCGCTGTTTATTTTTTTGCGGCCGTCCTCCGTCTGACAGAGGAGCGAGCCGTCTTTATCTATATCCAGAGCCACCGCGGGAAAGCATTTTTCCCCGCAGACAAGCCAAACCCTTTCACCCAGCCAATTTATATAACCCTTGTAATCCTCTATCGTATAGCGCCCGTACAGATTTTCCACGAGCGCGCCGCGCAATTTTTCAAGGGGGAATTCCCCGCCCGTGCAAAGGCTTACGGACGTAGCGATATTTTCAAGCTCTTCGGGAAGGGGGTTGTTGACGTTTATCCCTATCCCCACCACCGAGAGAAGAGTGTGGGAAAGCATTGTGTTTTCTATGAGCGTGCCGCTTATCTTTTTGCCGCCCACGAGCACGTCGTTGGGCCATTTGACGACGGGGGAAAGGCCCGCGGCCTCAAGCGTTTTGCAAACCGCCACGCAGGAGTTTATCATTATTTTGAAAGTATCCGACAGATCGAAACAATCATACCGCCGCATCAGAGAAAGATAGAGCCCGCCCCTTTCGGAGCTGAACGCCCTGCCCTTGGTGCCCCGTCCGCCCGTCTGCCGCGCGGCCACGACTATTACGTCGCCCGTCTTTCCGCTCTTTGCCAGCCGCTTGCAAAACAGGTTGGTGGAATCCACCTCGTCGAGCTCAATTATCTCCGCTTTCATATAGTTTATCGCACGCGTCTTTCACCGCGTCGTAAGAGTATCCCTTGCCCAAAAGATTGCGGCATGCCTTATAAATATTTTCCCTCGTGGGCTCCTTGCCGCGCATGTATTTTTCGATGAGCGCGGCAATTTCGTCCGCGTCCTCCACGACTTCCTCCAATGCGCTTTCGACCACGTCTTTATCCACGCCGCACCTTAACAGGCGGGCCTCCATCGCGCGCTTGCCTTTGCCCTTTACCCCCGATATATATGCGCGGCAATACTGCGCGTCGTCTATATATCCGTAGTACTTCATGCGCTCCGTCACGTAGTTTATGACCGCGTCCACATAGCCCTTTCCCGCCAGAAAATCGCGTATCTGCTTTTCGGTTTTCATGGTCGCGGAAATATGGTTGAGCGCCTTGTCGAGCGCCTGCGACTTCTCGGTCTCAAGCTGGATCTCGTCGAGCTCCGCCTTCTCTATATGCGCGCCGGCTTTGAGGTGATATTTTATTGCGACTTCCAGCTTTATCCCGCAGTAAAATCTGCCGTCAACGAACACGTTACAGCGCGTTTTATCCTTGACCTGCGGCTCTATGGAAGTGATTTCGGGCATTTTACGCCTCCGCTTAAATCGCTGATTTTATTTTATCATTATTGCCGCGCTTTGTCAATTATGATTATTGATATAACTTTATCATTTATGATTATTGACACAAAGCTCATAATATTGTATAATAAGTACGATTATTACCGTATATTTATTTGCGGAAAGGAGATTTTTATGGCTGTGGATATAGATTGGAGCAACCTCGGCTTCGGTTACGTCAAAACGCCCTATCGCTATGTGGCGGAATACAAGAAGGGCAAATGGTCGGACGGCAGAATGACGACTTACGAAAAGATAGTCATTCACGAGAGCGCGGGGGTATTGCAATACGCGCAGACCGCGTTCGAGGGTCTGAAAGCATACACCGCAAAGGACGGAAGGGTGGTTACGTTCCGCCCCGACCTCAACGCGGAGAGAATGAACCGCTCGGCGGCGAGGCTGGAGATGCCCGCACTGCCCGACGGAATGTTTATGGAAGCGGTGGAAAAGGTCGTAAAGGCGAACAAGGAATTTATTCCCCCTTACGGCAGCGGGGCTTCGCTGTATCTGCGCCCCTATCTTTTCGGCTCCTCGCCCGTCGTCGGCGTAAAACCCGCTTCTGATTATCAATTCCGCCTGTTTGCCACCCCCGTCGGGCCCTACTTCAAGGGCGGCGTAAAGCCCATCACATTGAGGGTGTGCGACTACGACAGGGCCGCGCCGCACGGCACGGGCAACATCAAAGCGGGCCTAAACTACGCGATGAGCCTGAGCGCGATAGTCGAAGCGCACGCGCTCGGATTTGACGAGAATATGTACCTCGACTCCGCGACGCGCACCTTTGTCGAGGAGACGGGCGGGGCGAATTTCATATTCGTCACCAAAGACGGCACGATCGTTACGCCCAAGTCGGACAGCATCCTCCCCTCGGTTACCCGCCGTTCGCTGTGCTACGTGGCGGAAAATTACCTCGGCATGCGCGTGGAAAACAGACCCGTGACCTTTGAGGAGGTCAGGGATTTCGAGGAGTGCGGCGTGTGCGGCACGGCGGCCGTCATCTGCCCCGTAGGCAAGGTAAACGACCACGGGAACGAATTTTACTTCCCCTCCGGCATGTACGAAATGGGGCCCGTCATCAGACAGCTTTACGAGACGCTCGTGGGGATACAGCTCGGCGAGATCGAAGCGCCCGACGGCTGGATACACGAGATCAAGTTGGACGAAGAGGAAAACTCCGGGGAAGAACAAACCGAAGAACAGGCCGAAGAAAACGCGCAAGAGGAATAATTTGTTCAAAATAATTTACGGGCCTGCGGCTTAAACAGCCGCAGGCCCTTTGATTTTCGAAGTTTTATTTACGACAGCCGGGAGCGCGCTTTTTACTTTACGGGGAAGGGGAAGAACCTCTCCCCCTTTTTCTCTATTTTCACCCTTCCGTTTACCGCGTCGGCAAACGCGCGGTAAAAATCATCCAGCCCGCCGCACTTTACCGCGACGATGTAGGCAACGCCGTCAAAATATTGTGTATCCAATATTTCCGCGCCGAACCCCGCCAAAAAACGCGAGGCGGTTTCCGCCTCGGGATAGCCCACGAGGCAATGACATTCCGCGCACATTTCATATGAGACTATGCGGGCCGAAGAAAGATTTTCCGCGACGCAACCGGAATACGCCCTGACGAGCCCGCCCGCGCCCAGCTTTATGCCGCCGAAATAGCGGGTGACCACGACTGCGCATTCCCTCAAATTTTTTGCGCGCAGCACCTCGAGCATCGGCATTCCCGCCGTACCCTGAGGCTCGCCGTTGTCCGAAAAGCGCATAAAATTTCCCGCCCTGTCGGCTATATAGGCGTAACAATTATGCGTCGCGAAGGGGTGCTTCGCCGCGATCTCCGCAATAAAGCTTTTTGCCTCTTCGTCGCCGCATATGTGGCGGCTAACCGTTATAAAGCGGGATTTTTCTATGATTTTTTCGGTCTCCGTCCCGCCCGCGAGAGAGAGATATTTGCTCTCCATTTTCCGCTTAAACCAAATTGATTTTCAAGTGGATCTTTTTGCCCTTGTGAAGTATATCGCCGCTCTTTACGGGGGTATTGAAATCCGTCACTTTACAATCGTTCAGCGAAACGCCGCCCTGTTGGATGAGACGGCGCGCCTCGCCGTTGCTCGCGCAGATTCCCGCCGCGACGAGAACGGGTATAATGATAGCGTCCGCCTTTATATCCTTTACGGGCAGATCGTCCGCACTGCCGCCGAAAGCCGCCTTTGCCTGCGCGAGGGCTATATCCGCCTTTTGCTCCCCATGCACCATCTTGGTGAGCTCGTAAGCCAAAATTTCCTTCTTTTCGTTGATGCGCCCGCTATCCCAATTTTCCATTTCGCGCAGTTTTTCAAGCGGGATAAAGGTGAGCATTTTGAGGCATTTCATCACGTCCGCGTCGTCTATGTTGCGCCAATATTGATAGAAGTCGTAGGGGCTCGTCTTGTTTTCGTCCAGCCAGACGGCGCCCTTTGCCGTTTTGCCCATCTTTTTGCCTTCGCTGTTAAGTAGCAACGTGATGGTCATCGCGTACGCGTCTTTGCCCGTCTTTTTGCGTATGAGCTCCGTCCCGGCGAGCATGTTGGACCATTGGTCATCGCCTCCGAACTGCATGTTACAGCCGTAATGTCCGTGCAGATAATAGAAATCGTACGCCTGCATTATCATATAGTTGAACTCCAGGAAGCTCAGTCCCTTTTCCATGCGCTGTTTATAGCACTCGGCGCGGAGCATTGTGTTGACGGTGAAGCACGCGCCGACGTCGCGCAACAGCTCTATATAGTTGAGCGGAAGAAGCCAATCGGCGTTGTTGACCATTATGGCCTTGTCGTCGCCGAACTCTATGAAGCGGGACATCTGCTTTTTGAAGCACTCGCAGTTTGCGTCGATCTTTTCCTTTGTCATCATCGCGCGCATATCCGTCCTGCCCGTCGGGTCGCCTATATGCGCCGTGCCGCCGCCTATCAGGACGACGGGTTTGTTGCCCGCCATCTGCAGGCGCTTCATCAGGCACAAAGCCATAAAATGTCCCACATGAAGGCTGTCCGCCGTGGGGTCGAACCCGATATAGAAGCGCGCGCCTCCGCCGTTCACGAGCTTGCGGATCTCCTCTTCGTCCGTGACCTGTGCGATGAGGCCTCTTTCCTTTAATTCTTCGTAAATTTCCATAAATGCACCCGAGATTTGGATTATTTACATAAGTATATCAATTTTCGGGTGGGTTTGCAATAATTTAGCCGCCTATTTCGCATTTAATAGCCGAAAAAATCCTGCTTATCGAGCTTTTGCCTCGCTTTTTCTATCGCCCGCTTTTCTATGCGCGATACATAAGAACGGGAAATGCCGAGGCGCTTGGCAACCTCGCGCTGGGGTACGGGCACACCGTCGTTCAGGCCGTAGCGCATGGTGACTATCGTGTACTCCCGCGGGGTGAGTATGCCCTTGAGCACGGAGACGAATTTCTCCTTTTGTATGGATTTTTCAACCTTTGAAAAGACGCTTTCTTCCTTTTCCGCGAGCAAATCAAGAACGGTCAGCTCGTTGCCGTCCTTATCGACGCCGACCGCGTCATAGATGTAGACGGTGTTTTTGTACTTCTTGCCCGCGCGGATGAGCATGAGAATTTCGTTTTCTATACAGCGCGCGGTGTATGTGGCGAGCTGGGTGCCTATGCCCTCCTGAAAGGTGTTGATGGCTTTTATGAGGCCTATCGAGCCGACGGAGAGCAAATCGTCCGTTTCCGCAGTGCCCGCGTACTTTTTGGCGACGTGCGCGACGAGGCGCATGTTGTGCTTTACGAGGATATCCCGCGCCTCTTTGTCACCTTCCTTTGCGAGGGCGAGATACTTCTTTTCTTCTTCGGCGGAAAGGGGCTTCGGGAAGGAGCCCTTCTGCTTTATCAAGCCGGTGAATACGAAAACTTTTGTAAGGAACAATCCGATAACGTCTAAAATCATATGCGCCTCCGAGCAGATGAGTTTATTAGTTTATGAAAAATACGGATTGTCCGATAACTTGATTGCGGATAATTTTTTAAGCGGAATGAGAATAGTGTTACAAATTGCGGGTTACATTTAATCCCCTCAGTCTGCTACGCAGACAGCTCCACTTAGTTTTAAGGGGCGCCAAGGCGTGCCGTCACCCTGAGCGGAGCACCGTAGGTGCGCAGTCGAATGGGTCCCCCTGTCCTAAGTGATAATGCCGTTTCATCGTTGCTCCCTACCACCACACGGGGGATTCCTCCACTCAATCGGCGGCCTTTCGGTGCGCCTCAATCGGTTTGTGAAAATATTTTTGCCGAGGCAAAAGTATTTTTTACAAAGCGTCGGGCTTGTGCCCTCGCGCGGAATGACAACACTTAATTGGCGGACTACTTTTTAATCCCCTCAGTCGCCGTTCGGCGACAGCTCCCCTTAGCGCTTTTGCGCCAAGGGGAGCCTTTTGTTGCGGTAGCTGTATTTTTTATAGTTTAGTTCGGATAAATTTGTAATTACGAAGTCTATAAACGCATAGAAGCGAGTTATGCAAGGCGCCTGCGGATTGCCCGACGGGAGTTTACATAGACGTAAATGACCGAGGGCAAACGCAAAGGCAACGCCGCAGAACGACGCTTATATGCGTTTAGCGGGAGAGAAAAATGCAACGCCTATCCCCCCTGGCCCAATATGCGCCCCAACAGTACAGCCGAGAAGATATATGGGCGGACTGTCTTTGAAAAGGCCGCTGTCGATGATGAATTTCTTGATGCGGGAATCGTCGGAACCGCTGTAAATTACGCCGTAGGGCATGTTCCAATCTATGGACAGCTTGGATATTTCGGACGCGAGCTGGGCGCTTCCCTTTTTAAATCCTATGGCCTTCCCGACGGACTTTATCTCCCCGCCGGACACGCATATCAGCGGCTTTATATAGAGAAGCTGGCCGGCAAAAGCGGTCAATGCGGAAACGCGCCCGCCCTTTTTGAGATATTCCAGCGTGTCGAGCAATGCGTAAAATCTTATATTTTTCTTATTTTCCTCTGCTTTTGCCGCAATTTGGGCCGCGTCCAACCCGTCCGCGGCGAGCTTCAATGCGTATTCGCATAAAAGTCTTTCGCCTATGCTCGCGTTGAGGCTATCGACGACGAACACCTTTCCCTTGTATTTTCCGGCGGCGTTAACCGCGCTTTGATAGGTGCCCGAAAGCTTGGAGGATAACGTTATCGCCACCACCTCATGGCCGAGCCCCGTCAATTGGGAAAACTTTTTGTCGAACGCGTATTCGTTTATCATGCTGGTCTTGGGAAATTCCTCCGACGAGGCGAGCTTTTGATAAAAATCGGCGGGGAGCAAATTTACGCCGTCGAGATATTGTTCATCGCCGAACCGCACCTCTATCGGCATAAGCTCCACCCCGAGCTTTTCCGCTTCGGCCGCGCTTATGTCGCACGCGGAATCTATAACTATTTTAACGCTCATTGTATCTCCTCCCTTTTGTTCCCGCCGGCCGCTCCGCTTCCCTTCAACTTCTCATAATATTGCGTGAGGTTATCGGCTATGCCGTTGAGTATCTTGTAAAATCTCTCCCTCTCCCCGTCGGTTTCCAACACGCTGCCCGCGTTGACCGCCCTTTCGGATTTCTCCGCAATGCCCTCCGCAAGCCTCCTGCCCGACGGCGTGAGCTTTATGTCGGCGTTGTAACTGTCGTGATCGTAGGTGACATACCCACCCTTGCGCAAAAGCGCGAGCCCGCGCGATATGGCCGCTTTGTCCTCCAGCGTGAGCTTGACGAGGTCCGCCGCTTTAAGCCCTTCGGGATGCTCGCCGAGATAGTATATGCACATAACGTGCATCGCCTTGAGCCCGTACTCCTTCATCTCATACGTCTTGATTTTGTTTACAAGCTTGTTCAGCTTTAAAACCGTGACCGCAAAATTTTCGAAAATCTTATCCATTGTCCCGATAAATCCCCGCTTTGCCCCTTGTTCAATTTATTTACGGCATTATAATAGCCCAAAACTTGTTGATTTGTCAACAAGTTTTGGGCTTATTTGAAAAATTTAACGTATCTTTCACAATCGGGCAGGCGATTTCGCCTGTTTTTTTACAGACTTGCCTTTAAGATATTGTAAATTTCGTCCTCGGTGAGCGTCTTGTAGCCGCCTTCCATGACGAGGGTACTCTTGGCTATACCCTTGAGCATGTCCTCATTTACACCGAGTTCGGTTATGTTCATGACGAGGCCTAAATCCCTCATCCACTTTTCCATTGCGTCGAGGCCCTCTTCGGCGATCTGCCTCTCGCTCTTGCCGGCTTTGTCCACTCCCCATACGTTTACGGCATAGCGCGCAAACTTGGCCTGTCCGTAGGGCAGGATGTAGCGATAATAGGGAAGGGAAACGGCGGAAAGAGTCATTCCGTGGGTCGCGTCCGTATGCGCGCCCACAGCCTGTCCGAGCATATGGACTTCCCAATCCGTATCCTTGCCCTTGGCTACAAAGGTGTTGAGCGCCCACGTAGCTATCCACATTATGTTACTGCGCGCTTCGTAGTCGGTGGGGTTTTCCGCGGCTATGCCCGCGCTGTGTATGAGGGAATGCAACAAGCCCTCTATGACGTAATCCGAAGTATTGTCGTCCTCACCCGAAAAGTATTGCTCCAGAAGGTGGCTCATTATGTCGTAAATGCCGGAAATCATCTGGTATTTGGGCAGAGTGTACGTAAATTCGGGATTTAAAATGGCAAACTTGGGGAAAACGTTTTCGCCGAACACGTGGCCTATTTTAAGCTTTTGCGCGTGGTTGGTTATGACCGAGCCGCCGTTCATCTCGCTTCCCGTGCCCACCATGGTAAGAACGCAACCGACGGGTATTATCCTCGTATCCGCGTCCACGTCCTCCATGCGTATGAAGTACTTTTCCCAGGGGTCGTCGTCGCAGTATGCCGAAACGGAAACGGCCTTTGCGTAATCGCAGACAGAGCCGCCCCCGACGGCCAAAATGAAATCGGCCTTGGCCGCGCGCGCACGCTCGCACCCCTCGGCGAGTTTCTCGCTCGTGGGGTTGGGCATAACTCCGCCGTCCTCGTACACGTTTTTGCCGCTTGAGCGGAGTATGGAGATCACCTTATCGTAAATGCCGTTCTTCTTTATGCTTCCTCCGCCGTACACCAATAAAACGTTCTTGCCGTATCCCGCGAGAGCCGCCCCGAGCGAGCCCAACGCGTCTTTTCCGAAGTATAATTTTGTCGGATTGCAATAGGTGAAATTACCGAGCATTGCCTTTTACTCCTTTTTTTTCCTTTTATATTATTGTAAACGCGCTTTTGCGCATTCAAACGATCAGCCGTCCTTTTTCACCCAAACCTCACAAAACGCCGTGCGGCAATTATCCCGCCGCGCTTACGGCGTGAAATCCGGTTGCCTTCCCCGTGAGTTAGGTTTTTTAACAAGCCGCCTCTCTTTTTAATCGGCGTTGCCCGCTTTGAAGTTGTAAACGGGCTTGATTATTTTCACTATATCAACGCTGGGACCTATCAATCCGACGATCTCCTCCATGGGCTTATACGCGAACGGGGCCTCGTCGATTGTGGCCGCCGTAGCCGTGGTGGTGTAGATGCCGCGCATCGTCTCTTTGAAATCCTCTTCGCTGAACAGATCCTTCGCAACGCTCCTCTTTAAAAGCCTGCCCGCGCCGTGGGGTGCGGAGTTGTTCCAATCCCCGTTGCCCTTGCCCACGCCTATTATACAGCCGTCGCGCATGTTCATGGGGATTATGAGCTTTTGGCCCTTCCTCGCGGGGATCGAGCCCTTTCTTATCACGCCGTCCTCATCGAGAAAGTTGTGCACCGTCTCAAACGAGGTGAATTTGTGCACTTTCAAGAAATTGACTATGTCGTCGCACATCTTTTTCCTGTTAAGCGAGGCGATAGTCTGGCATATGTGCAGATCGTGGAGATAGTCCCTCATTGCGCCGCCGTCGAGGTAGCACATGTCGGCGGGAATCTTGGTGCGGTAGGCGTATTTTTGATTTATCTCTTTAATGGCCTGCGGGATCTTTTCGGGAGAGTTTTTAAGGGACGCGACAGTGCGCGCCCTCTCCTCTTCGGCGCAGTTTTTGCACGCGTCCACCGCCATGCGCTGGTAGATTTTCGCCACCTGCAATCCCACATTGCGCGAGCCGCTGTGTATGACGAGGTATTTATTGCCCTCTTCGTCCGCGTCCACCTCTATGAAATGGTTGCCGCCGCCCAGCGAGCCGATAGAGCCGTAAAGCCTGTCCGGATCGCGCAAAGACGCAAAACATTTCAAGTTTTTTATAAGCTGTTCGCCGTTTGTCTCCCTGCGCACCGCGCTTCCGTAGGGAATTTTCGCCTTGATGAAATTATCCAGCGCGGCGTAATCTATGTCTATTTTGCCGAGCTCGGCGGTGAGCATGCCGCATCCGAGGTCCACGCCCAAAACGTTGGGTATTATCTTGTCCGTAAACGTCGCGGTGAAGCCCACGACGCAGCCCATGCCGTAATGGACGTCGGGCATTATGCGCACCCTGCTGCCCTCGAAAGGCGGCAGGCAAATGAGGTTGTAAATCTGGTTTACAGCCTCGGGTTCTATATTTTCCGTAAAAATTTTCAAATCGTAACTCATTGTGATTTATCCCCCTCCCCGCGGGGGCGTTGCCGTAACGGCATTTTGCGCCTTTCAAAGGGCCAACCTGAAGGCGATGTTGCCCAACTCGGAAGGTTCCAACTTCGACAAGCCCTCCGCATATTGCCGCGACTCGGTTAAAAAAGTTTCCGTGCCGATGTCGGATAGCGCGCAATACACTTCTTCAGATGTTATTTTACCCCGCTCCAACGCGCATAACAATACCGGCTTCGGATAAAGCATAAGAAAATTGTTGGTGACGATTACATTGCTTTTATTCCATATAAAGCGGAAAAAACCGTTATCGCCGTTTCGCGCAATGTAGGTACAGTAATACGGGGCGGGCGTCCGTACTTCCTGTTTATACCAAATTTTTCTTTTTTTGACCAAATACCTTTGCCTTACGCCCAGCTCTTCCCCATACTGCAAATACGCGTACAACTTGGGAAATTTCAACTCGATTTCATTCAGCGATAAATCCGTATCGAGGACATATTTACATTTTTTAGTGAGCGGCAAACCTGCGGTATCGTTTTCCATTATTTTATTATACACATCGCGCTTATTTACCAATATGGGCGTAAAACATTCATACGGCAAATTACGCTCTTCCATCTCTTCTTTGGTCAAGATGAAATAATCGTTATATCCCGTCGCAATACCGCGTTTAATGAAAAAGTAATCGGATAACTTGCCGCTATCGCCGTTTACAGCCGGATTTTTCGCAAATATCTTAGTCCATTTAAAATCGTCGGCTAAGGCTTCGCACGCCACCGTTTGCCTGGTATCGGGCGCGGCCATACTCTCCCCGTATGTAAAAAGGACAGTTTCGCCCGGGTTCGCCTTCTTTTTTCTGTAAACCACGACGCATGAGGAAACCGTGGCGCCGTCAAACAGAGAACTGTTTTCCGTATTATAAACATGCACGCGGAGAAGCTGTACATTATGGACGAAATAACTTTTAAGTTCTTTGCCGTAGTTGACGTCTAAAAATTCCGCCGGCAATAACCAAACGGCAATACCGTTTTCTTTCAGCCATTTATCGGCTAAAAATACAAAATAGCAATGTAACCCGGACAGTCGGTTTACGGTTATACCGAGTTCTTCTTTAACCTGCGAAGCCATCCGCTCCTTTTGTTCTTTTGGGATCAAATGGTGGCGCGTGTACGGAGGATTGGTGATGATCAAATCACATTGCTTGCGGGGCGGTATATCGGTGAAATCGGCACACTCCAACTGCGCACCGCAGGCTACGCGATCCGCGACTAAAGTAGGGTCTATTTCAACCCCGCAAAATTCATCGACGGGAATTTCCGCTACCTTAAGCGCCTCGTAAAAAGCCCCTTTACCGAAAGCGGGCTCCAGCGCAACAGATACACCCTCCTCAAAAAAATGACGGGTTGCGGATATTATATCGTTTGCGAGGGGCGCCGGCGTAAAATATTGCCCCCATATTTTAGCTTTGGTCGCCGTCATATCCCCAACAACTCCAAATCATCGATCCTATGCTCCCAAACCCAATCTATGCCTTCCGCCGCTTCGTAGCCCAAGTAACCGGAATCGAAATATCCGCACAGAAAGAGATACAGTTTACCTTCCTTCCCGAAAGTATTGCGAAGTTGCGCGGCTTTTACCGCTTCTTCTTTTCTGCGCTTATTCGTATTCGTAAAGTCTCCCGCGGATTTACATTCGATAAAGACAGGCACGGAATTTTGGGGAAGTTTCTTGCTCTTGATTACGACATCGACGGGAATATTTACGGTTCCGCCCGACGATTCTCTTATGTTCGCCTTTACATTCAGGCGGAATGAAAAAGTCCCCCTTTGCATGGTTTCGACGGAGATATGTCTGTCGGTTGCCTTTTTATAGCCTCTCCCCGACAAAAAATTTTCTATTAAAGCCAACTGCCTCTGTTCTTGCGCGTTGCGGATTATGGGATTGGCCATGGCGCCGCACAATCTATCTGCTACGATCGAAGAGGCGCGGAACAATTCCTTTTCGGTTGGCGCCTTATCCGTTCCCATCCAGGGAAAAATATCTTTATCGATGAGCTTTCCGAAAACTTCGGATATAGCCTGTAAATTTGAGTATATTGCCGCCTCGCTCATCTTCGGCGGATAGCTTCCCGTAGCCTCGACGGCGCTTAAAAAGGATTTATTCAAATGGCCCAAACCCATAAGCCTGTCGCGGGCCAAAGGCGGTACGGTACACATTCTCAAAATGGCAATCGATTCGGGATTGCGGAAAAGCTTTTCCGGCGTAATTTCTTTTAAATTTTCCAACTTTTCCAAAGACGAAGCCACGGCTTCGGTTGTACTGATTCTCATATCGCGATAAGCTTGCGGGGCAAAATCAATAAACCATTCGTTGTATAAATCAACGGAGGCCTCAATATCGTCTTTCCATTGTAACACTTTATCGGCGTTAATCATAGCTTTCTCCACGACGATTATAGCACGGTTATCGCAATTATTCAAGCCTTTGGCATAATTGTCAATGCCGGCACAAAAAAAATCAGTCCGGGCCGGACAGCGCGGAAAATCGCCGGCGCTTCGGCACGGA
This sequence comes from uncultured Clostridia bacterium, assembly GCA_947629695.1. GTDB lineage: Bacteria > Bacillota > Clostridia > Christensenellales > Borkfalkiaceae > Coproplasma. The sequence continues at coordinate 16,602 of CANREQ010000013.1, forward strand.
CCGTCATTACCTTAAAACTTCATCCGAACAATATGGCGTAATGGGTGAATACGCCGTAGGATAGCGTGTCCGCGTCCTCCTCAAAAGTGGAAACTTCAAGTCCGCGGTCTCCCCTCGCCCAGCTTGCAACCCTGTCGTCGCTCAACCCGAACAGCGCGCGCCGCGCCGGGTTCCTTTCGGCTTCGAATTCCGCAAAATGACCAAGCTCGTGAAAAATTACCTGTATGAGTCGGCTGAAATCGCCCGCAACTTCCCTGCGTATTACCAGCTCCCCGCTCTTCATCGCGCACCCGTCCGCGAGCCCGCCGTCAATGCGGAAATCCGGCTCCAGCCTCACGCGCAGAGGGCCGGGCAAAAACAGTTGCCGCGCGCAGGCGTCGATGAGTGCGCGTATGCGCGATTCCTTCTCCCCATAGGGCAACTTGTCCCAAACGTCGCGGCCAGAGCGAAGCAGGATTATATCGGTGAGCATTACGCACCGCATCTCCATATCCGCATAGCCGCCTTTGACGCTATAACGGCCGACGCGCTCCAACAGCGGCCGGTTTTGTATATCCCAAGCCGCGCCCTCGTCCCCAAGCCGCGCCGCCTTGTGCCACCAGGAAAGGACAACGGGCAAAAACGCGTCGCCCTTATCATAGAGATAACGCCCCAGCTCGCACATGGAGAACGGGTCGCCTTTGAGCGCGCCTTCCTGCAAGAGCATAAAAATTGACGCGTCCTGGGCGCAGAAGCCGTCCTCCGACTGTATGTGCCGGGCGAGCGTCCAGCAGTCGCGCGGGCTTTGAGAACGCTCTTCGAATTTTTTTATAAAGGGCAATACGGATTTCTTGAAAATGATATTCATATGCTTTTTACGTATCCCCGCACGCATATGATTTATCGCGCTTGGGTAATTTCACATTTATAATTAAAAATAACGCGAAAGGATAATTAAGATGGCCGATATTATCGGCAATTTCAAATTTCTGTTTCTCATAAGCGCAAGTCAGTACATTGCACTTTGTTTGCAGCGTCTTTATTATAGCATAGAAAAAACCCCGAAATCAAGGTTTTTCGGGCAAAATAAAACCGTCATACATCCGCCGGCATGACCGAGCCCGGCATTTGCCTCAACGAACGAAAACGGGTGCGATTGTTGGTGACCCTGCCGGGAATTTGCCGAAACCCCTCATAGGGGTCCCCTCGGCAAAGCGTCGCGGGCTACGCCCGCTCGCGCGAAAACGGGTGCGATTGCGAGACAAAATAACCAATAAGCGCGGCACAGTTTTTCACTGTGCCGCGCTTGTTGGTGACCCTGCCGGGAATTTGCCGAAACCCCTCATAGGGGTCCCCTCGGCAAAGCGTCGCGGGCTATGCCCGCTCGCGCGAAAACGGGTGCGATCGCGAGACAAAATAACCAACAAGCGCGGCACAGTTTTTCACTGTGCCGCGCTTGTTGGTGACCCTGCCGGGAATCGAACCCGGGATTGAGCCTTGAGAGGGCTCCGTCTTAACCGCTTGACCACAAGGCCGTATTGGATTTTTCTTTCAAAGGCAAAATCTTTTTCCCTTCCGCTCATGACGGGCAACCGTAAAATCCACGCTCCGCCCGTTTATAAAGCCGCTCATCCGAACAGCCGCCTTACAAAAGTCCGCGAAATAAAGGCGGTTTTGCTCTTTGTGTAGTGATTATATCATACCAAAACGCAGTTGGCAAGCAAAAAAGCGGCGGCAACGTAAAAGTTTTTCGCAAAGTAAAATTTTCTCAAAGTCCGGCAAATCATTTGAACCTGTCGAAAAGCCGCGCGGCAACCCTTATTCCGTCGGCGGCGGAGGACGTTATTCCCCCGCTGTAGCCGCTCCCCTCGCCACAGGGATAAAGATTTTTAACCCCTTCGGCCTGTCCGTCCTCTCCCCTCAATATCTTCACGGGCGAGGAAAAGCGCGTCTCGACGCCCGTCATGACCGCTTCGGGGCAGTCGAAACCTTTGAGCCGCTTCGCCATGTCGGGCACGGCGGCTTTCAGCGCGTCCGCGGCGACGGGTGGGAGAATTTCATCAAGCCCCGCGAACTTCACCCCGGCCGCGTAAGTAGGTTTGATTTCCCCGAAACCGGAGGAGATCCTGCCCTTTGCGAAATCCCCGTACAGCTGGACGGGTGCGGAAAAATTCCCGCCTCCGTACTCAAACGCCTTTTGCTCTATTTGCCTTTGGAAGCGCATACCGGCGAACAGATCGCCGCCGCCGAAGTCCTCCCGCTTCATCTGCACCATGAGCGCGGAATTGGAGTTTACCCCGTCGCGGGCGCGCATGCTCATGCCGTTGACGACCACACCGCCCTGCTCGCTTGCGGCGGGAATGACGACTCCGCCCGGGCACATGCAAAAGGTAAAGACCGTGCGCTCGTGCGCGTGCGAGGTGAGCTTGTAATCCGCCGTCGGCAACAGCGAAGAAAACGCACCGTACTGCGCCTTGTTTATCTGCGCGGCGAGATGCTCTATGCGCACGCCGATCGCAAACTCTTTGCTCTCCATTTTAACGCCGCTTCTATGCAGCATTTCAAACGTGTCGCGGGCGGAATGGCCTATCGCGAGGACGCACGCGTCCACTTGCATTTCGCTCTCCTTCCCGTCGCGCAGACCCCGTAGTATTATCGATCTAAGCGCATTTTTCTCTATTTTCAGGCCGACTAATTTCGTGTTGAAAAGATATTTCCCGCCGCGTTGGGTTATATATGCGCGGGCGGAACGCAAGACATCGTAAAGCTTGTCGCTTCCGACGTGCGGCTTGTTCAGATAGAGCACGTCCTCGTCCGCGCCGAACATGTGAAACAGCCTGAGCACTTCGCGGTTAAATCCGTCCTTAGTCTGGGTATTGAGCTTGCCGTCCGAAAACGCGCCCGCGCCGCCCTCGCCGAACTGCACGTTGCTTTCCGTATTAAGCCCCTTGCCCGCGAAAAACCCGAGGCAACTTTCACGCCTCTCTTCCACCTGCTCCCCGCGCTCGATTATAACCGGTTTGAAGCCGTGTTGAATAAGTTTTACGGCGCAGAAAAGTCCCGCCGGGCCGCTTCCCACGACGGCTACGGTGGGGTTTGAGGATATGCGCTCCTGCCGGGGCTCTTCCTCCCTCTCTTCCTCTGCCGAATAGGCGAAGGTATACAGCCAAAAAATATTGCTTTTATCGCGCGCGTCGAGCGATTTTTTGAGTATCTTGAAATATTTTACGGGCGCGCCCAACTTTTTGCGGGCGATCTGCAACAATTCGCTTTCGCTTTTACGCGCGTCCAATTTGACGTTTTCGGCAATTTTAATCATAGCATGTACCGCCGCATATTGCCTTTGCCGCGTGCATCGCGCTTGCGAACGCCCATGTCAGGTTATATCCGCCGCAATCGCCGTCCACGTCGAGCGCCTCGCCGATTATGTACAGCCCATCCGCTTTTTTGCTTTGCAGACAGCCGTCCACCTCGTCCGCGGGGATGCCGCCGCGCGTGACCTGCGCGTAGTCGAAGCCGAGGCTCCCCTCTATTGGCAACGTGAAATTTTTGACGGCGTGCGCGATGACTTTCGGGTCGGTTGAAGCGCACCTTCTCATTATCGCCCTGCCTATCTGGTTGTGCAGGGTGCCGCATAAAAGCTCGCTGTCCGGATAGCCGAGCTCCTTTTTCAGGGCGACGTTGCGGGCAATTTCCTCCTCCCGCACCGAAGGCAAAAAGCCGAGTGAGAGATACGCGCCCTCTTTGCCGGCGACGTATGACGAGCAATAGAATACAGCGTTGCCCGAGACTCCGTAATCGGTGAAGATGACGTCGCCCGAAGTTTCGCAAAGCGGCGCACCGCCTTTGTCGTGCGCCCGCACGAGGCACTCCGCGCGTATGCCCTTGAGCGTCTTTATGTGCTGTGTACCGCACTTGAGCTGGACTATGCAGGGAAGCAGTCCGGTTACGGTATGTCCCATACTATGCGCCAACGAATAGGATTTTCCGTCCGTTCCGAATTGCCTTTGGGCCGCGCCGCCGAAGGCGAAAACCGCCGTCCGCGCGCCGAGCTTTTCGCCGCTTGCGAGCGTGAGGACAAACCCCTTTTCTATCTGCGTGACGGCCGCGTTCAAAAGCAATTTCACGCCCGAGCGGCTGCAACTGCGTATGAGGCAATCGGACAGCGAAGAGGCCTGTTTGCCCGCGGGATACACTCTGCCCGATCTATCGCTCACGAACAGGCAATCGAACAGCGATTTTATGTCGTAACCGCCGCCCGAAATTATCCCGTAGGCGAGGGAAGCCGCACTGCCGTGATAATGGGCGGGGCTCATATCGAGGTTGGAGATATTCCCCTGCCCGTTGCCCGTGGCGGCGAGCTTCCTCCCCGCCCTTTCGCCCTTTTCGCACACGGCGACATCGAGGGAGCCGTCCTCCCTCTTCAACGCGGCGGCGCAGGCAAGGCCCGCCGCTCCGCCGCCTATAATTACAACGTCGAAGTTTTGCATACGTTAATTTTACAATGACTTTAAGCCTTTGTCAACTAACCCGAGCACTGTGACCGTGCGCGCGCGAACGCTTCGAGGTGAAGCCTCTCGTCCTTGAGCAAGCGGGCTATCAGCTCACGCACGGCGCGGTTTTTTAGCCGCAGGAGCATTTTTTCGTATGCCGCGACGGCGTGCTTTTCGGCGGCGACGTCGTCCTCAAGCATCTCCTTGGGCTTGCACGTATAAGAGACGAATTTGGCGGAATAAAAATTGAACGCGACGGGCGGGTTAAAGGTGAAAACGGGCTGTGCGCCGAGGTTTGCAAGCGCGTTGCCCAAGAGGTTGAGGTGAATCATCTCCGCGAGCGCGACGGATTTCACCAGCTCTGCGCATTTTGTATCCCCGGCGTGGGCGAAGATGAAGGATTGATAGATATATTGTAAGATGGAGTTCAGCTCCCCGCAACCCGTGGCGTAGGCCGTGGAGATAATGCGGGCGGAGACGGGGTCGGGCGAGAGGCCTTCCGCCGAAGGGTAAGGCTCATCCGAAATAAGCGGTTTTGGCATAAAACACTGCACTTCCTTTTGATAAACTGTACTAACAAATTATTCTTCCCGCGCCCGTTTTGTTAAGAAAAAAATCGCCGCCTTATTTATGCAAACCCCGCGCCGTTTGAAAACGGCGCGGGGTCATGACTGTATAATTAAACTTTCAAACTCCGACAATATCGCGGGCTTCCTGCAATAGGGATTTCGCCTTATCCATGCTGTAATAATATAATTCGGTACGCTTTTTGTAACGCGTCCACATTACAGCCATTATTATCGCCGAAACAATCGGAACGATAACGCATACCGCGATTTCCCAGGGAGCGGCGGCTGTGCCATTGATAATTGCCAATACCACAGCCATAACTATAATAAGCGTAGCTATGACGCAAATAATCGTCGATTTGAACGGCTTGTCGGGATAATCAACTGCCGAATACGACATAAACAGATCCTCGTTGGTTCTTAATGTATCATATCCCGGCATATCCGTATCACGGGCAAAGCGCATATGTATATAATTGGTCACATCTGTTCTTGTATTTACTTCTATTTTACCGTCGCTACCGGTAAAACCACTCATGAAACCACCGACAAATCCGTCCCCGTATGAAGTAGCTTTAATATCGGAAATATAGGTATTTTCACTGTATACCTCATTTTCACTGACAAGTTGCCAACCAAAACATTCTTTGATTTTTTGGAAAGAATCTTCATTATCCGGACTGACATTGTGAGTTGAATACTCAATCATACAAGTTCAACTCCCAAAAGTTTTTCTTTCAAAGGACGGATATGTCCGACTATCACAACTGTCAATACAGGTATAAAAATAAAGCCGAACAAGAATAATATAAACCACCAAAGGCCGCCACCTTTTTTCCTGCCGTCTGACTCGCTATAGCGATAGCAGTTAATACAAAGCATACCCAACCCCGCAAATATACCGGTTAATACGAAAAACGCGATTGAAACATACCAACCTATCGCCGGTATAACGCCCAGAATGCCGCCCGCAAATAACGCGATAACAAATAAAACGGTGTAAAGGTTTCTTCTCTTTTTCAGTTGCTTGAGCACAACTTCTTTTTCATTTTGAAATTGATACATAATTTTCTCCTTTGTAAATATTATTTTTACTGTATTATACAACGATAATTTATAAAAGTCAACAATAATAACTATAATTATACTTATTAGTATCTTCTTTTTTAGCTATTACTGCTATATCATACCTATAAGGTGATATTATGAATGTTGATTTCAAAATGATAGGTAAGCGTATAATGACACAGCGGAAGCGGTGCGGTTATACCCAGGAAGCTTTAGCGGAGAAACTAAACGTTACTATAGGATATGTAAGCCAAGTTGAGAGAGGAGTAACCAAAATAAGCCTCGACTTGTTGGCGGAGATAGCTTCCGAATTGAAATGCGATATAAGCATTTTGATCAGCGGCACCGCTGTGGAAACCGAAAGCTATTATTTAAAAGAAATCGAAGATGATTTGAAACAGTTAAACGAGAGAGAAAGAAAACTCGTAAGCTCGTTTATAAAACTCTTGTTGGATAACAGGGAAAAATAATATACCCGCGCGGAAAATCCGCGCGGGTTTTCAATAAATTCATCCGTTGAAATCAATAACGGTCTGTTTGGATATTCAAAATTTTCTTTAAAAATGCGCCGGTGTAGCTTGACGGGTCGCCCGCGACGTCCTCGGGTGAGCCGCATGCGACGAGCGTTCCCCCCATATCTCCCCCCTCGGGGCCGAGGTCGATTATCCAATCGGCCGTCTTTATGACGTCGAGGTTGTGCTCTATGACGAGCACGGTGTTTCCGTTATCGCGCAGGCGCGCCAAAATCTTTACGAGCTTGTCCACGTCGTAGCTGTGCAGGCCCGTAGTAGGCTCGTCGAGGATATAAAATGTGCGCCCCGTGCCGCGCTTGGACAGCTCGGTGGCGAGCTTGACGCGCTGGGCCTCGCCGCCCGAAAGGGTGGTCGCGCTCTGCCCCAGCTTGATATATCCCAACCCGACGTCGCAGAGGGTGGAGAGCTTGTTGGATATCGATGTGACGGGCGCGAAAAACTCCGCCGCTTCCTCCACCGTCATATCGAGCACGTCGGATATGGATTTGCCCTTGTACTTCACCTCCAGCGTCTCCCTGTTGTACCGCTTGCCGCCGCACACCTCGCAGGGGACGAAAATGTCGGGCAGAAAGTGCATGGCTATCTGCAAAAGGCCGTCGCCCTGG
>CANREQ010000014.1 GCA_947629695.1 uncultured Clostridia bacterium
AAAAAGCAAAGCTCGTTCTTCTCCCACCAAGACCCCAACATGGTCGAATGGTTCGTGAAAATGGTCGAAGAACGCAAGACGAAGCATAATTCGGCTGCCGAAAAAAAGAATTGGTGAGGACAAAATGGCAAATTTGATTGTTTATTATTCGAGAAAAGGCGAAAATTATTGGAACGGCTCTATCCGCAACATCGAGAAGGGCAATACCGAGCGCGTGGCCGAATTCATTCAAAAAGCGGTCGGCGGCGATTTGTTTGAAATCGAAACGGTGAAGCCCTACGCCAAGGATTATTATAAGTGCATTGAAGAGGCTCAGGCAGAGCTCCGCGCTTCTGCCCGCCCCGAAATAAAGGGATATGCCGGGGATATTTCAAAATACGATACGATCTTCGTGGGCTTCCCCAATTGGTGGGGATATATGCCGATGTGTATGTGTACTTTTCTGGAACACTACGACCTCACGGGCAAGAGAATTGCGCCGTTCTGCACGAACGAGGGAAGCGGCATGGGTTCGAGCGAGAGGCAATTAAAAGAAATATGCAAGGGCGCGACCCTTCTTGCGGGGCTGTCCGTCCACGGTGCGGAGGCGGAGCAATCGGAAGCGAAAGTTTCCGCTTGGGCAAAGAAAAATATTTAATCGGAGGGATATATGAAATACTTTGACTTAAACAACGGAATTAAAATGCCAATGGCGGGGATAGGGACGTACTTGCTCTCGCCCGACGACGCGGAGAACGCCGTATATGAAGCGCTCAAGTGCGGCTACAGGCTCATAGACACGGCGAACGCCTACATGAACGAGCGCGCCGTCGGCCGCGGAATCAAAAAGAGCGGCGTTGAGCGCAAGGATATTTTCCTCGTCACGAAGCTGTGGCCCACCGAGTATGAGGACGGCGACAGGGCAATCGACGATACCCTCGCACGGCTGGGCACGGACTATATAGACTTGCTGTTTTTGCACCAGCCGGTGGGCAACTATATCGAGGGCTACAAGGCGTTGGAGCGGGCGTACAAAGCGGGAAAGATCAAGGCGATCGGACTTTCCAACTTTCCCGAGGACAGGCTTCAAAACCTGCTTGCAAATTGCACCGTCATTCCGCAGGTCGTGCAGGTCGAGGCGCACCCTTACTATCCTCAAAACGAACTGAAACAGACGCTGAAAAAGTACGGTATGGGGCTCATGGCGTGGTATCCGTTGGGACACGGCGACAAGTCGCTTATAAAGCAAGACGTGTTTGCGCGCCTTTCCGAAAAGTACGGCAAGACCAACGCGCAGATAATTTTGCGCTGGCACACGCAGGTGGGGAACATCGTCATCCCCGGTTCCAAAAACCCCGAACACATAAAGAGCAATTTGGATATCTTCGACTTTGCCTTGACCGACGGAGAAATTGCCGAAATCGCCGCGCTGGACAAGGGCAAGCGTTATTACAACATGGCGATTGCCGACGAGGAGAAGGCGTTTATGAATTGGCAGGTGGATTTTAACAATCAAAAGTAGGCTCCCGGAAAACGCATATAAGCGTCGCAATACTGTGTCAGGCTCCGCGCCGCCTTGGTCGTGTACGTCTGTGTACACTCCCTGCGGTCGGTGCTCGCCTTCCTTGTCTTGCTCGCTTCTATGCGTTTACTCACTTCGTAATATCAGCTCCCGCAATAAAAGGCGGGCATTCACCCCGCTGAGGCGCAGGTATGCGCAAATTGTGACGAGCGCGGAGCAAAAGCGCGGTTTTGCTTGCGCCGTTAATTATTTAGGAAATATTTCGCGCCGCTTTCACATTATAGCGCCCCGAACCCATAGGGTTAGGGGCGCTGTCGCCGAATGGCGACTGAGGGGTGCTTCTATGCGTTTACTCACTTCTATTTAAAACGGCAAAAAATATCGCCCATCTTCCAGAAACCGTGAAGATGGGCGATATACAATTTACAGCTTTATCAGGGTATGCGGCAAAATCAAGCCTTGTTTGCGTCGGCTATGACCTTTTCCGCCAGGGCGGCGGGCAATTCCTCATAGCGGACAAACTCGGTGGAAAACCTCCCGCGTCCGCGCGTAAGCCCGCGCAGATCGGTGGAGTAGGTGGAGATCTCGCTCAAAGGGGCCTCTGCCACGACAGTGGTTATCTCGCCCTCGGTGTTGCTCTCCACGATCCTCCCGCGGCGCTTGGATAAATCTCCCATAACCGCGCCAAGGAAATCGTTGGGAACGGCGGTTTTTACCTTGACTATCGGCTCCAAAAGCACGGGGTTGGCGTTCTTCATTCCCTCGCGGAAGGCGAGGGCGGCCGCCGCTTTGAAGGCCATCTCGCTCGAATCCACTTCGTGATAGCTTCCGTCGAAGAGCACCGCGCGCACGCCCGTGACGGGATAGCCCGCCAGAACGCCCCGCCCGAGGCACTCTTTCAATCCCTTTTCGACGGCGGGAATGTATTGCTTGGGTACGGCGCCGCCGACTACCTCGTCGCCGAAGTCGAAGTCGCCGTCAAACGGCTCGAACCGCACTTTGCAGTGGCCGTACTGCCCGTGTCCGCCCGATTGCTTTTTGTGCTTGCCCTCGGCGATGGATACTTTCTTTATGGTCTCGCGGTAGGGTATGCGGGGCTTTGCCAGCACGGTGTTTATGCCGTAGCGGCTCTTGAGTTTTGCGGCGATAAGCTCTATATGCGTCTCGCCCTGCCCGCTCACGATAAGCTCTCCCGTCTCGGCGTTCTTCTGCACGGAGAAGGCGTAATCTTCCTCGCGCATTCTCGCAAGGCCGGAGGCGACCTTTTCCTCCTCGCCCTTGACCGCCGCGCTTATCGCCATGGAAAGCGTGGGGCGGGGGAAGCGTATCGCGTCAAACGCTATGTTCGTGCCGATGGCGCAAAGGGTGTGATTGGTGTCCGTATCGTCCAGCTTGTTGACCGCCCCTATATCGCCCGCCGTGAGCTCCGGCACGATCTCCGTCTTTTTGCCGCAGAGGAGAAATATCTGGCCTATGCGCTCTTCCTTGCCCGTCGCGGAGTTGAAAACGACGTCGCCCGACTTAAGCTTCCCCCTGTATACCTTTATATAATTGAGCTTGCCCGTATACGCGTCGTAAGAGGTCTTGAAAACCTGTGCCGCAAAGGGACCGTTTTCGTCGCACTCCACGTTCACCATCTCGTCCGCGCCGTAATCGGTGGCGATGGAGTTGCGCCGCTCGTTGGCGGTGGGCATATAGGTGACGATTTCATCCAAGAGATTTATGACTCCCCTGTTCTGGAGCGCGCTGCCCGCCATAACGGGTATTACGCTGTTGGTCGCAATGCCCCTCCTTATGCCGTGGACGACGTCGTTTTTATCCAGCTTGCCCTCCTCGAAATACTTGTCAAGCAGGGTGTCGTCGTTTTCCGCCGCCGTCTCCATGAGGGAGGCCTGCATCTCCTTCATCTGGTTTTCCAGCGCGTAGGGTATGGGTATTTCCTTGGGGCCGCTCGTTGAAAACTCGTACGCCTTTTCCTGTATGGCGTTGATATAGCCCGTCATCTTGCCGCCTTCCATTATCGGAATCTGTATGGGCGCGAGCTTGCCCGCGTATTTATCCTTCAGCGCGGCGACCGTCGCGTAATAATCCGCGTTGGCCTTATCCATTCCGTTTATGAAGATTATGAGAGGTTTACCCAGCCTTAAACAATAATCCACGACGCTTTCCGCCCCGATGGGGAGCACGCCGTTCGCGCCGATGACGAGCACCGCCGCGCCGCACGCCGCGAGCCCTTCGTGCCTCTCGCCCTCGAAATCGTAAAAGCCGGGCAAATCGAAGAGATTTATCTTGACGTCTTTCCAAAATAAATACGCGCACGCGCAATAGATGGAAAATTGCTTGGCTTTCTCCAGCTCGTCAAAGTCCATGACGGTGGTGCCCGATGTCACCGAGCCCATCCTGTCGATCGCGCCGCCGTTGAAGAGCATCGCCTCGCACAGCGTCGTCTTGCCCTCGCCGCTGTGACCTATAACGGCGATATTCCTGATGTTTTTTGATGTGATATTCATAATTTCCCTCTTATCCTGCAATGCAGTTACTTATCATCATTATAAAGTATATTTACGCATTTTTCAATAGCAAATCGCAAATAAATTGCCCCGCGGCTTATATATATCGGCGATAGGGTGAAATTTCCCCGGCAACGCGACAAAATGCCCGAAATCCGGATTTCGGGGCGGGATTTGTATTTTTCGAGCAAATAATGTCAATAATTCACAAAAAGATGAGTTATTTAACATTTTGAAAAGTCCATAAGAAAATTTAATACCAAAATTTTGCGCTTTTTACAAGGCGCGCAAGAGCGATTAAAGCGGCGCAATGTGTCAATATATTGTGGTGCGGGCGGGGTGGAAGATACAATTTCGCGGCTGTAGGAGCCTTTTGGACGGGAAAGGGGCAAAAACGGCGGAAAATGCGTAAAAAAAGGCAAAAAATTGCCAAAATTCGTTTGACAAACGCGGCAGGTAAATTATATAATAGTCAAGCGCGTGTAAAAAAGTGCGTATGGGTTGAAGCCCGAAGTTACTGCAAAATCCCGTCCGAAAGCTGCGGGAACAGATAATTCTGGCCGACAAATGTAGGGGCCGCGACCCCTGCGACTAACCGTGGCTTTTGGATGAAACGCCGGGTTTTCGGTGTTTTTTTACGTCCTTTGCCGCGATACACACGGTTAAGTTGACGCGCTTGAAGGCGGGAGCGTCCCGCAAAAATCGTTAGTATAAAAGGAGTTTACAATGGCAGGACAGAAAATCAGGATAAAGCTTGCAGCTTACGATCACGAAATGGTCGATCTCGCGGCCTCCCGCATCGTGGAGACGATGAAAAAGAGCGGCGCGAAGATCTCGGGGCCCATACCCCTTCCCACGGAGAGGGAGGTAATAACCATTCTCCGTTGCCCCCACAAGGACAAGGACAGCCGCGAGCAATTCGAACAGCGCACGTATAAGAGGATAATCGACATATACACGCCCAACGCGAAGCTTTTGGACACCGTTCACCTTCCCGCAGGCGTGGATATAAAGATCAAGCTTTAAAAGGACAATTCGGATAACCAACGGGTCCGCGCCGACGCAACCGTATGCGGCGCTACGCGGGGCGAGTTATCTTAAAAAATAAAAATCGGAGGAACTTTATCGATGAATAAAGCAATCATCTGCCGTAAAGAGGGCATGACCCAGATATTTACGTCAGAGGGGAAAGTCATCCCCGTAACGGTTTTGCAGGCAGGACCCTGCCCCATAGTACAGATCAAAACCGTAGAAAAAGACGGCTATTCCGCACTGAAGCTCGGCTTCGGCGAAGTTTCGGAAAAGTCGCTCACCAAGCCGGAGCTCGGGCAGTTTACAAAGGCGGGCGTAAAGCCCTGCAAGGTGCTCAAGGAGTTCAGGCTTGCAAACGCGGCCGCATACGCGGTAGGCGGAGAGATCAAGGCGGACGTATTCGCCGCGGGCGACCGCGTTGACGCGCACGGCGTCAGCAAGGGCCACGGTTACAGCGGCGTAATAAAGAGATGGAACCAGCACCGCCTCAAGGAAACGCACGGCGTAGGCCCCGTACACAGGGAGCCCGGCTCCATGGGCGCGAACAGCTCGCCCTCGAGGGTTTTCAAGAACAAACGCCTCGCCGGACAGTACGGCTGTGAAAACGTCACGGTGCAAAATCTCGAGATAGTAAGGGTAGACGCAGAGAGAAACTGCATACTCGTAAAGGGCTCGGTGCCCGGGCCGGACGGCAGTATCGTTACAATCAACGATACGGTTAAGTAAGGAGGACGAAGCATATGCCCAGCATTAAGGTATATAAAATGGATGGCACCGAAGCGGGCTCGATGAAGCTCAGCGAAAAGGTTTTCGGCGCAGAATACAGGGAGGAGCTCATTCACCAGGCGGTGGTGACGAGGCTCGCAAACGACAGACAGGGGACGAAATCCACCCTCACCCGCACGGAAGTAAGGGGAGGCGGCAAGAAGCCGTGGAGGCAGAAGGGCACGGGCAACGCGCGCCAAGGCTCCATAAGGGCTCCCCAATGGATAAAGGGCGGCGTGGTATTCGCGCCCAAGAGCAGGGACTTCTCCAAGGACATGAACAAAAAGGCGAAGATAGCGGCTCTCGTCAGCGCGCTTTCCAAGAAAGTCGCGGACGGAGAAGTCATCGTGCTGGAGGAGCTTGCGGTAAACGAAGGCAAGACCAAGGAAATGGCGGCTTTCTGCAAGGCCCTCAAGCTCGACAAGACCGCTATTATATATATGGATAACGCGGACGACAAGGTGATACAGGCGGCGAGGAACATCCAAAAGCTCTCCACCCTGCCCGTAGAGCAAATATCCGTATACGAAGTCGTGGCCAACGACAAAGTGGTTTTGACAAAGGCCGCGGTCAAGAAAATCGAGGAGGTTTACGGGGCGTAATGTTAGCGCAGGACATAATCATAAAGCCTTTACTCACAGAGAAGGGCTACGACGGAATAGCCGATAAGAAGTACACCTTCATCGTGGCGAAATCGGCCAACAAAATTCAGATAAAGCTTGCGGTAGAACAGCTTTTCGGCGTGCAGGTAAAAAGCGTAAACACCGTAAACTGCAAGGGCAAGCTCAAGAGAATGGGCAGGAACGAGGGTTATACGCCCGACTACAAGAAGGCGATCGTTCAGCTCAAGGCGGATTCAAAGACGATAGAGTTCTTTGATTCGCTGTCCTGATAAGGAGAGACAGATATGGCAATCAAGAGATATAAACCGACTTCACCTTCCCGCCGTTTCATGACCGTGCTCGCAAACGAGCAGCTCAGCGGCGACAAGCCCGAAAGAAGCCTCTTGAAGGACAAGAGAAAGACGGGCGGCAGGAACAATATGGGAAGAATAACCGTACGTCACATAGGCGGCGGCAACAGGACGAAGTACAGAATAATAGATTTCAAGAGAAATAAGGACGGCGTACCCGCAAAGGTCGCGTCCATCCAGTACGACCCCAACCGTTCGGCGAACATCGCGCTTTTGCACTATGCGGACGGCGAAAAGAGATACATTCTCGCGCCCGTCGGCTTGAACGTGGGCGACAAGGTGGTCTCCGGCAAGGACGCGGATATAAAGGCGGGCAATGCGCTTCCGCTTGAAAATATCCCCGTAGGTACGATAATCCACGCGATAGAGTTAAAGCCCGGCCGCGGCGCGCAGATAGCGAGGGCGGCGGGGATCTCGGCGCAGATAATGGCCAAAGAGGGCGCGTACGCGACGCTCAAGATGCCTTCCGGCGAGATGAGGCTCGTATCCGTAAAGTGCAGGGCGACGATCGGACAGGTCGGCAACCTCGAATACGAGATCGTACACCTCGGCAAGGCGGGCAAGACGAGATGCCTCGGCACCCGTCCCACCGTAAGAGGCTCGGTCATGAACCCCAACGACCACCCTCACGGCGGCGGCGAGGGCAAGAGCCCCGTAGGCCACGCAGGTCCCATGACCCCTTGGGGCAAGCCTGCATTGGGTTATAAGACGAGAAAGAAGAAGAATCCTTCTTCCAAGTATATCTTAAAGAGAATCAATTAAAGGAGGAACGGTAAATGTCAAGAAGCGTTAAAAAAGGCCCTTACTATGAAGAAAGGCTGATGTCGAGAATCGAAGCTATGAACGCGTCGGGCGATAAAAAGGTCGTAAAGACCTGGTCGCGCGCAACTACAGTGTTCCCCCAGATGGTAGGCCACACGATTGCGGTGTACGACGGCAGGAAGCACGTGCCCGTATATATCACGGAAGATATGGTAGGTTGCAAACTCGGCGAGTTTGCCCCCACCAGAACGTTCAGAGGCCATGCGGCCAAGACGACGGCGGCCAAGAAGTAAGGAGAAGCAAGTTATGGCAAAAAATATGAAATTAAAGACCGAAAAAATTGCCGCAACAGAGGATAAGCGCCCTTACGCAACGGCAAAATACGTCAGGATCTCCCCCTACAAGGTGAGGACGGTGCTCGCCCTCATCAGGGGCAAGAGCGTCGAAGAAGCGGCGGCGATACTCACCTACTGCAACAAAGGCGGAAGCGACGAAGTGAAAAAGGTGCTCCTTTCGGCGGCGGCCAATGCGGAGCATAACGACGGCATGGACAGAGGCGATCTGTTCGTGGCGGAGGCGTTCGCAAACGGCGGCCCCCACCTCAAGAGAATGCAGCCCGTATCCAAGGGACGCGGACATGCGATTTTGAAGAGAACGAGCCATATCACCGTCATACTCGACGCGAAGAAGATATAAGGAGAAGAAGTATGGGACAAAAAGTTAATCCTCACGGTTTGAGAGTCGGCATAATAAAGGGCTGGGATACCCAGTGGTACGCCGACAAGAAGGAATTCGGCAAACAGTTAAAAGAAGATAACGTCATCCGTACTTTTATCAAGAAAAAGTACTTCGACGCGGCGATTTCGAGAATTTGCATCGTCAGAGCGGCAAACAAGATCGAGGTGACTATCTACACCGGCCGTCCCGGCGTGCTCATCGGCAAGGCGGGCGCGGAGATCGAGGTCATAAAGAAGGACCTCGGCAAGCTCACCAAGGGCAAGATAATAATCATCAACGTAAACAAAGTAGACAAGATAGACCAGGACGCACAGCTCGTTGCGGAGGCGGTGGCCTCCCAGCTTGAAAAGCGCGTGTCCTACAGAAGAGCAATAAAGCAACAGCTTTCCAAAGTTTCCAAGTCGGGTGTCAAGGGCGTAAAGATCACGGTCAGCGGCCGCCTCGACGGCAGGGAGATTGCGGGCAGCGAAAGCTATCACGAGGGCTCCATACCCCTCCAGACCATCAGGGCGGACATAGATTACGGCTTTGCGGAAGCGCATACCACGTTCGGCGTTCTGGGCGTTAAGTGCTGGATATATAAGGGCGAAGTGCTTTCGGGACAGAAAAAGCTCATAATCTCAGACGGAGGCGAAGAGTAAAATGTTAATTCCCAAGAGAGTTAAAAGGAGAATGCAGCACCGCGGCAAGATCCGCGGGAGAGCGCACAAGGGCACGACGGTAGCATACGGCGAGTACGGCCTTGTCGCGGAAGAAGGCGGCAGGATAACCTCCAACCAGATAGAGGCGGCGCGTATCGCGATGACGAGATTCATCAAGCGCGGCGGCCAGGTCTGGATAGATATATTCCCCCACAAGCCCATAACCAAGCACCCCGCAGAGTCCCGTATGGGCTCGGGCAAAGGCTCGGTTGAGTATTGGGTAGCCATAGTCAAACCCGACAGAGTAATGTTCGAGATGGCGGGCGTGCCCGAAGAAGTTGCGAGAGAAGCTATGCGCCTTGCGGCACACAAGCTGCCCGTCAAGTGCAAGTTCGTAAAGAAAGAAGACGTAGAAGGCGGTGAAGCTAATGAAGGCTAAGGATATAATAAATTTGAGCGATGAAGAGCTCAGCGCAAAGCTGACGGAGCTCAAGACGGAGCTTTTCAACCTTCGTTTCCGCCACGCGAGCGGCCAGCTTGAAAATCCCCTGCAGATAAACCTCGTAAAGAAGGATATCGCGAGGGTCAACACCGTTATCCGCGCAAGGCAGTTAAAGGGTTAAGGAGAAAGGCAATGGAAGAAAGGACATCTTTGAGAAAGGAAAGAGTGGGTATCGTCGTTTCCGACAAGATGGATAAGACCGTGGTTGTCGCCATCACCGAAAAGAGCAAGCACCCCCTCTACAAAAAGACCATAACCAAGACCACCAAGTTTAAGGCGCACGACGAGAACAACGAGTGCGGCGTGGGCGACACGGTTAGGATCGTCGAGACTAGGAAATTTTCCAAGGACAAGAATTGGAGAGTGGCAGAGATAATCGAAAAGGCGAAGTAATTTGCCATGTCCCGTGCGGCATTGCCGTGCGGGCGTGCGTATGCGGCACGGTGGGGTAGCCTTTAGGCATAGGGAGAACCGCCTCACCCTCTGAACGCTTAATACCGCGCTTTGCGGCGCGGGGATAAGAGTTGTAAGTAAACATAAATAAGGAGAATTTATATGATACAACCTCAGACGAGGCTCAAGGCCGCGGACAACAGCGGCGCGAAGGAGCTTATGTGCATAAAGGTGCTCGGCGGTTCGTTCAGAAAGACGGGCAACATAGGCGACGTCATCATATGCTCCGTAAAGACGGCGACGCCCGGCGGCGCGGTCAAGAAAGGCGAGGTCGTAAAAGCGGTCATCGCGAGGAGCAAGCAAGGCATCAGGCGCAGCGACGGCACCTATATCAGGTTTGACGACAATGCGGCGGTAATAATAGGACAGAATCAGGAGCCGAGAGGCACCCGTATCTTCGGACCGATAGCGAGAGAGCTGAGAGAGAAAAACTACATGAAGATAATCTCCCTCGCACCCGAGGTTCTTTAATAGGAGAAATGCAATGAACGTAAAATTGAATGATACCGTATTGGTTATCACCGGTAAGGATGCGGGCAGGCAGGGCAAGGTAATAGCCACTTCTCCCAAGAAAAACACGGTGAAGGTTGAAGGGCTCAACATTCAGAGCAAGGCGAAAAAGGCGAGAAAGGCAAACGAAGTATCGCAGATAGTCAAGCAGGAAGGCGATATAGACGCGTCCAACGTAATGGTAGTGTGCGACGCGTGCGGGAAACCCGTAAGAGTAAAACACGCCTTTGTTGACGGCAAGAAGATAAGGGTATGCCCCAAGTGCGGCGCGAGCCTGGATAAGGCGTTCGGCGGCAAGGGCAAGAAGGTTGCGGAGAGCAAGGAAACGCCCAAAAAGCGCGTCAGAAAGCGCGCGGCAAAGGCGGAGAGCAAGCAAGAGCCCGCAGAAGATAAGGCTGAGTGAGGTGACTGAATATGGCAGAAAAGAAAAATTTGAGCAGAAAGGCCCAACAGTACGCCGAAGAAGTCGTACCCGCGCTTACAAAGCAATTCGGCTATAAAAACCCCATGGAAGTGCCCAAGCTGGTCAAGATAGTGATAAGCACCGGCCTCGGCGACATAAAGGACAACGCCAAGTCCATACAGATGGCGGTAAACGAGATAAAGCTCATTACCGGCCAGCAGCCCATACTCACCAAGGCGCGCAAATCCGTCGCCAATTTCAAGGTGAGGGAGGGCATGAACGTAGGCATAAAGGTTACCCTCCGCGGCAGCAGGATGTATGAGTTTTACGATAAATTCGTATCCATAGCTCTTCCCCGCGTGCGCGACTTCCGCGGACTTCCCACGGACAGCTTCGACGGCAAGGGCAACTACAATATGGGCATAAAGGAACAGCTTATCTTCCCCGAAATACAGTACGACCAGGTGGAAAAGATCCGCGGTATGGACATATGCTTTGTCACCACGGCAAAGACGGACGAAGAAGCGAGAGAGCTTTTAAGGGCGCTGGGAATGCCCTTCAAGAAGTAAGGAGAGAAGAAAAATGGCAAAAAAGTCAATGATAAACAAACAGCAAAGACCCGCTAAGTACTCTACCAGGGCTTATACGAGGTGCTCCATCTGTGGCAGGCCGCACGCGGTTTTGCGCAAGTACGGGGTATGCCGTATATGCTTCAGGAACCTTGCTTACAAGGGAGAGATCCCCGGCGTTAAAAAATCGAGCTGGTAATAAAGGAGGTTAGATATGACGGATCCCATAGCAGATATGCTCACGCGTGTGCGCAACGCGCTCGCCGTAAATAAAGAAAGCGTTGAAATCCCCTCCTCCAACATGAAGAAGGCCATAGCCGACATTATGTTACAGGAAGGTTACGTATCCGACGTTAAGCTCGAGGACGACGGATTTTCCGGAAAGCTCGTGATAACGCTCAAATACGCAGGCAAGAATAAATCGGTAATCAATTCGCTCAAGAGAGTATCGCGCCCCGGTTTGCGCGTATATGCGGGCGTAGACAATATGCCCAAGGTTATGGACGGGCTTGGCATAGCCATAATCTCGACCAATAAGGGCGTAATGACGGATAAGCAGGCAAAGGCCGCAAACGTAGGCGGCGAAGTGCTTTGCTATATCTGGTAAGGAGGCTTTAAGTTATGTCGAGAATAGGTAAAATGCCCGTAGCTATACCCGCAGGCGTAACCGTAAACTTTGCGAACGGTCTCATCACCGTCAAGGGCGCAAAGGGCACGCTTACCCAAAAGGTCGAGGGCGATATAGTAATAAAGGTGGAGGGCGCGCACGCGCTCGTCGAAAAGGGACAGGATATTCCCGAGCTCGACGCAAAGCACGGGCTTTACCGCGCGCTTTTGCACAATATGGTCGTCGGCGTGTCGGAAGGATATTCCAAGACGCTCAAGGTAAACGGCGTAGGCTGGAAGGTCGCCAAGCAGGGTAAAAAGATCGTGCTCAACGTAGGCTTTTCCCACCCCGTAGAGGTCGAAGAGCCGGAGGGTATAACTTTCACCTGCCCCACCCCCAACGAAATAGTCGTTGCGGGCATAGACAAGACGGTAGTCGGGCAGACGGCCGCAAACATCAGGACGATAAGAGAACCCGAGCCTTACCACGGTTACGGCATCGCGTACAGCGACGAGGTAATCGAGCGCAAGGAAGGCAAGACGGGAGGTAAGGGCAAGAAGTAATTTCGGACATGCGGCTTAAAAGGGGCCGCGGCGGGCCTCGTACTCCGCGCGGAAAATTTTTGCGCAGGGGCCGCCCGTCCGAAGGATAAACCGCAAAAAGCGGTTGATTGCTCAAATTAAGGAGTTTGATATGATTAAAAAAATCGACAAAAATCAGGAAAGACTTCGCCGTCACACGAGAGTGAGGAAGAAGTTGAAGGGCACGGCGGAAACGCCCCGTCTCAGCGTTTACCGCAGCCTCAATCACATCTACGCACAGGTCATAGACGACGTCAAAGGCGTAACCATTTGCTCGGCTTCCACGATGGAAAAGGAAGTAAAGGGGCAGATAGGTGACATGAACAAGACGGACGCGGCGAAAGTAGTCGGCAAGACCATAGGCGCGCGCGCACTTGAAAAGGGCGTAAAGGAAGTCGTGTTCGACAGGGGCGGCTACCTTTACACGGGCAGAGTGCAGGCAGTGGCGGACGGCGCGAGAGAAGCCGGACTTAATTTCTAAGGAGTAAGGTCATGGAAGAGAAGAAAGAAAAATCCGCAAGAAGGAACGACAGGCCTAAGAAGAGAGAAGAGGACGACGGCTTCATCAAAAAGCTCATACAGGTCAACAGAGTATCCAAGACGGTCAAGGGCGGCAGGAACATGCGCTTTGCGGCGCTTGTCGTCGTCGGCGACGGACAGGGCTCGGTTGCGTACGGCATGGGCAAATCCAAGGAAGTGCCCGAGGCCATAGAGAAGGCGACGGCGCAAGCCAAGAAAAACCTCGTCAAGGTAAATTTACAGGGTACGTCCATCCCTCACGGCGTGCTCGGGGTATACGGCAGGGGCACCGTTCTGATGATGCCCGCCGCAGAAGGTACGGGCGTTATAGCGGGCGGCCCCGTGCGCGCGGTCATGGAGGCCGCGGGCGTTAAGGACATCCGCACCAAGTCGCACGGCACCAACAATCCCATCAACTGCGTAAAGGCGGCAATCGCGGGGCTTCGCTCTTTGAAGTCGCCCGAAGAAGTCGCGGCGGCCAGGGGAAAGACCGTAGAAGAAATTTTAGGTTAAGCGGAGGGAGTTATGGTTAAGATCACTTTAATAAAAAGCGTATCCAACGAGCCCAAGACGGTCAAAGACACCGTAGCGGCTCTGGGACTTAGAAAGATCCGTTCGACCAAGACGCTTGAGAGCACGCCCGCCAATTTAGGGCAGATCGCAAAGGTCAAATACCTTTTGAAGGTCGAAGAGGTTTAAGGAGAAGAAAGATGAGAATTGATACATTACAGCCTGCAGAGGGCGCTACCGCTTCTCCCAAGAGATTAGGCAGAGGAATAGGCTCGGGCAAGGGCAAGACCTCGGGAAAAGGCCATAAAGGACAGTGGGCGCGTTCGGGCGGCGGTGTACGCCCCGGATTCGAAGGCGGCCAGATGCCCCTCCACAGGAGAATACCCAAGAGAGGATTTCACAACAAGTGGGCTACGTCCTATCTTATAGTCAACCTTTCCCAGCTTGAAAACGTACCCGCGGGCACCGTTGTGGACTACGATTACGTGGTCGCCAACAACCTCACGAAGAACGTGAAGAACAACGGCGGGCTCAAGGTTTTGGGCAAGGGCGAGGTAAAAGTTGCCCTTACCGTAAAGGCGGCAAAATTTTCGGAGAGCGCAAAGGCGGCGATAGAGAAAGCGGGCGGCGCGGCGGAAACGGTTTGACCCTGCGTGCGCGCGGCGCGCGAGGCAGGGTAGGCAAAGACGGCGCAGGCCGTTTTGAAGAGAGGTTTTAAATGTTTGAAACAATAAAAAATTGTTTTAAGAATAAGGAAATACGCAAGAAGATATGGATAACCCTCCTTCTTCTGCTCATTTTCCGTCTCGGTTGCTATATACCCGTACCCGGCATAGACGTACAGCTTTTCAGCAATGCGATAGAGGACGTATCCTTTCTTGAAATAATGTCGGCAATATCGGGCGGCTCGTTGCAGAACGCGACGCTTTTCGCGCTCGGCATCAGCCCCTATATCAACGCGTCGATAATAATCCAGCTTTTAAGCGTGGGCATACCCGCGCTCGAAAGGCTGTCAAAGGAAGGCGAAGAAGGCAGGAAAAAGATCGCCCAGATCACCCGCTATGCGACGATATTGCTCGCTATCGGACAATCCATAGGCATAATAGTCAACTTCGGATTGAGGGGCGACGAAACCACGCGTTCGGTAATGCTGTATTTCTTCGGCGAAAACGCCATCGGCACTACGGGCGCAATGTGGCTTGCGGGAATATTCTTGACCGTAGTCTACACGGCGGGCGCGATGCTCGTCATGTGGCTGGGCGAGAGGATAACCGAGTACGGCATAAGCAACGGCATATCAATAATAATCTTCATCGGCATACTTTCCACGGCCGGCCAGCAGCTCATAGCCAAATTCACACAGGCGTTTACGGGTTCTCCCGAAGTGCTGTGGGAGGTCGCGGGCTTCCTCATTCTTACGGTTGCGGAATTTGCCGCCATATGTACGGTCGATTTGTCCGAAAGGAGAATACCCGTACAGTACGCAAAGCAGGTCAAGGGCAGGAGAATGTACGGCGGGCAGTCGTCGGTAATTCCCATGCGCATATCGGGCTCGGGCGTAATGCCCCTTATATTCGCGTTTGCGATAATAAGCGCGCCGGCGATGATCGCCAGCCTCGCGGCCCCCGGAAGCCCTGCGGAAACGGGTATAACCAATTGGTTCTCGGGTAATTCGCCCTATTGGTACGGCCAGCTCATCTATATGGTAGCGCTGTGCATACTCATATTCGGCTTCTCGTTCTTCTATGCGTCCATGCAGTTTAATCCCGACGACGTATCCAAGACGATACAGCAAAACGGCGGATTTATACAGGGCATACGCCCGGGCAAACCCACGGCCGATTATCTTAAGAAGATAAACAACAGGATAACCCTTTTCGGCGCGATATATCTGACGATCGTCGCGTTGGTTCCTTCCATTCTCGCCGTAATTCTGACGGCGTGCGGAATGTCCACCGACCTCATCTCCGTATTCTCCACCACGGGTATTCTGATAGTCGTATCCGTCGCGCTCGAGCTGGATAAACAGCTTCAGTCGCAACTGATGATGAAGAATTACAAGGGCTTTTTGAAATAACCGGGCGGAGATAAAGTAATGAACATAGTATTGTTAGGCGCCCCCGGCGCGGGCAAGGGCACGCAGGCGAGCATGATAGAGGAAAAGTTTTCCCTCGTGCACATCTCGACGGGCGACATATTCCGCGCAAACATAAAGGGCGGCACCCCCATAGGCAAAATAGCCAAGGGATATATAGACGCCGGCAAGCTCGTCCCCGACGAGGTAACATGCAAAATAGTCGAAAACAGGCTGCAAGAGAGCGATGTGGCGAAGGGATTCATGCTTGACGGCTTCCCCCGCAACGTATATCAGGCGGAACAGCTGGATAAATTCGCAAACGTCGATATTTGCATAAACATCGACGTGGATATATCCCTGCTCATGGACAGGATATGCGGGAGGAGGGTGTGCTCGTGCGGAGAAAGCTACCACGTTTCGACGCTCAACGGCGAGACGAAGTGCAAAAAGTGCGGCGGCACGCTCTACCAAAGGGAGGACGATAATCCCGAAACCGTGCAAAAGAGGCTGGATACCTATTTCAGGGAGACGGCGCCCGTTGCCGAGTACTATAAAAAGCAGGGCAAACTCTTCACAGTAAAGAGCGGCAAGGGCTCGCCTGCGGAAGTGTTCGCGAAGATCGCCGAAGAACTTAAAAAATATTGAAATTATGGTTACCGTAAAGACGGCGGAGGAGATCGCGCTTATGCGCGAGCCCTGCCGGATTGTCAAAGAAACGCTGGAATATGTGGGAAAACACATATCGGCGGGCATGACTACCGCAGAGGTAGATAAGCTCGTATACAAATATATAACTTCGTGCGGGGCTGTCCCGTCGGAGCTGGGCTATTGCGGATACCCCGCGAGCTCGTGCGTATCCGTAAACGAAGTTGTGGTGCACGGGATACCCGGGGACAGGATAATAGAGGACGGCGACATAGTCAGCGTCGATATTACCGCCGAAAAGAACGGATTCCAGGGCGACGCCTGCCGCACCTTCCTCATAGGCAACGTCAGCGAGGAAAAGCGCAAGCTTGTCAAAGTCACCGAGGAGTGCTTTTTCAAGGCTATAGACGGCCTCAAAGAGGGCACGCCGCTGTACGATATAGGCTACGCGGTGCAAAGCCATGCCGAAGCCAACGGCTACGGGGTGGTGCGCGCGCTGACGGGGCACGGTATAGGAAGGGAAATGCACGAGGACCCCTCCGTCCCCAACTACGGGCGGAAGGGCACGGGCATGAGGCTTAAAGCCGGAATGACCATCTGCATAGAGCCGATGATAAACATGGGCACGTGGAGGGTGGTTTTCGATAAGCGCGACGGCTGGACGGTGAGGACGGCGGACGGTTTGCCGGCGGCCCACTACGAAAACACGGTGCTGATAACGGGCGACGGCGTGGAAATTCTGACGCTATAGGCGTAAAACGGTGCGGATATGAATGTTAAAACTTGCGCGGTGGGAATGGTTGTCCGCAGCCTGCAAGGGCGCGACAAAGGCAGACTGTACGCGGTGGTAAGCTTGCCGGCAGAGGGCAAAGCGGCCGTCGCGGACGGGGTAAAGCGCCCGCTCTCGTCGCCGAAGGTAAAAAATATCAAGCACCTGCAACTATCGGCGCGCAACCTATCGGAAGCGGGACTGACGGCCCCGTGGGATAAGTCGTTTGATTGCCGCGCGGCACGCTTTCTGAAAGTTCTGGAAAGCGGCGGGGCGGATAAAGAAAAATCGGAGGAATGAGTTTTGTCTAAGGACGACGTAATCGAAACCGAAGGCAAGGTTATAGAGTGCCTGCCTAACGCAAACTTCAAGGTGCAGCTTACCAACGGGCACGTGATAACCGCCTATATATCCGGCAAGCTCCGCCTCAACTATATAAGGATAATAGAGGGCGACAGCGTCAAGCTGGAGATGAGCCCTTACGATCTGACCAAGGGGCGCATAACCTGGCGTTCTAAGGGTTGACTTCGGGCGCGACACCAAAGCGCGGGGATATAAACCGCGCCCGCCCGTGCGGGAATAAAATCAAGGAGAGATAAAAATGAAAGTTAGACCTTCAGTAAAGCCCATGTGCGATAAATGCAAGATAATAAAGAGAAACGGCAAAGTCATGGTAATCTGTTCCAAGAACAAGAGCCATAAGCAAAGACAGGGCTGAGTTGCGGGGAAAGGGTTTTTCCGCGTAAAAAAGCGCTTTTATTGCAAAATAATGGCTTTTACCGCCAACTAATTTCTTGCAATTTTGTAAATATCTGTGATATAATGTACGTTGCAGTATTTCCGAAAAGTGTCGGCCGTGCCCGTTTGGCACGGTTTTCGGCGCGCTTTTGCGCTTTATCCGCAATTGAAACAGAGCGAGACAGCGGGCGGAAATACGCCGTAACAAAGAAAATACTACCTGCGAATGGCGGGGCGACATTCCATAACAAAAGCTTCCGCCGCGTAAGGGTTGACATACCGATAACAAAATACAGAAAATGAATTTCAAACGGAGGAAATAAATCGTATGGCACGTATTGCCGGTGTAGATTTACCCAGAGAGAAAAGGATAGAAGTCGGCCTCACCTATATATTCGGTATAGGTCTTTCCACTTCCAAGAAAATTCTCGCGGCGACGGGAATAAACCCCGACACGAGGGTCAAGGACCTCGACGAGACTGATGTTTCGCGCCTGAGAGAATATATCGACCACAATTACAGAGTAGAGGGCGAGCTTCGTTCGGAAGTGTCGCTCAACATCAAGAGGCTTATGGAAATAGGCTCTTACAGGGGCATACGCCACAGAAAGGGCTTGCCCGTAAGAGGACAATCTTCCAAGAGAAACGCGAGGACGAGAAAGGGCCCCCGCCGTACAGTAGCCAAGAAGAAGGGCGCGAAGTAAGGCTTTAAGGAGAAATTGAGAAATGGCAGCAACAACAAAGAAGACCGTATCGAGGAAGCGTAAAGAGCTTAAGAAAGTCGATAAAGGCCAGGTTCATATACAATCTTCCTTCAACAACACGCTTGTAACCGTAACCGATCTGCAGGGCAACGCGCTCTCGCAGTCGAGCGCGGGCGCGCTCGGGTTCAAGGGCTCGAGGAAGGGCACTCCTTTCGCGGCGCAAATGGCCACGGAGACGGCGGTCAAAGCGGCAAAGGAACAGGGCCTCCGCACCGTAGAGGTGTACGTAAAGGGCCCCGGGGCAGGCAGGGAATCCGCTATCCGCGCGATAGCCAACTGCGAAGTGGAAATATCGCTCATTGCGGACGTATCGCCCATACCCCATAACGGATGCAGGCCGCCCAAGCGCCGCAGAGTATAATCGGAGGAGAGAAAGAATATGGCAACATACAGAGAAGCAAAGTGCCGCCTTTGCAGAAGGGAAGGCGGAAAGCTCTTTTTAAAGGGCGATAAATGTTACAGCGGCAAGTGCCCGTTCGAAAAGCGTCCCGTAGCGCCCGGCGTACACGGCGCAGGGAGGAAGAAAGTCTCCGAATACGGCCAGCAGCTGAGAGAAAAGCAGAAGGTAAAGCGCATTTACGGCGTACAGGAAGGCCAATTCAGGGCTTATTACGAAAAGGCCGACCGCATGAAGGGAATAACGGGTGAAAACATGCTATCCCTTCTTGAAAGGAGGCTGGATAACGTCATATACAGGATGGGCGTAGGCGTATCGCGCGCACAGGCAAGGCAGCTTGTCAACCACGGGCATTTTCTCGTGAACGGCAAGAAGGTCAACATACCCTCTTACATCGTCAAGGTGGGCGATGTGATAAGCGTCAAGGAGAACAAAGTTTCCAACAAGTACTTCGAGGCGATAAAGGGCGCAAAGGCCGCAAATCTCCCCAAATGGTTGGAGTTTGATACCGAAAAATTGGTAGGAAAGGTTATAGCTCTTCCCGCAAGAGACGACGTTGACAGTCAGATTGCTGAGCATAAGATTGTCGAATTGTACTCCAAGTAATATAAAATAAAAGGAGAAAGTCACAATGATCGAAATGGATATGCCCAAAATAGAGGTAGTGGAAAGCGAGGACCAATCGTATGCGAAGGTCGTAGTGGAACCCCTCGAAAAGGGCTTCGGTCTTACGATAGGCAACTGCCTCAGAAGAATACTTTTATCCGCGCTTCCCGGCGCCGCGGCACAGGGGATAAGATTTCTCGACGGCTCCGTAAAGCATGAATTTTCGGCCGTGCCCGGCGTAAAAGAGGACGTGACCGAAATAATCCTCAACTTAAAGGCTCTCGCGATAAAGACCAAGGTGACGGATAAAGATTATATAAAGATCGTTCATCTGTACAAGGAAGGTCCCGCGGAAGTCAAGGCGAGCGATATAGAGCAGGACGCGGAATTGGAGATAATAAACGGCGACCAGCATATCTGCACGATAGACGCCGGCGGCAAGATTGATATGGAAATAACCATAGGCCGCGGCAGGGGCTATAAGGGCGCGGACCATACCCGCACGGAGCTTATAGATTACATTCCCATCGATTCCATTTACACGCCCGTAAAGAAGGTAAATTACAGCGTGGAGAACACGAGGGTCGGGCAGAATACCGATTTCGATAAACTCATGCTCGAAGTATGGACGAACGGCGCGTTTTCGGCAAAGGAAATCGTGTCTTTGGCGGCGAAGATCATGCAGGATCATATTTCGCTTTTCGTCGGCCTTTCGGATACAATCAAGGATATGGACATACTCGTCAAGAACGAGGACGACCGTCATCAGAAAATACTCGCGATGGCAATCGAGGATATGGATCTTTCCGTGCGCTCTTATAACTGCTTGAAGCGCGCAAATATCCACACCGTCGAGGACCTCACGAAGAAGACGGAAGATGAAATGCTCAAGGTGAGAAACCTTGGCAGAAAGTCTTTGGACGAAGTTATTTTAAAGCTTCAATCCTACGGACTTTCGTTAGCTAACAAGGAGGACTAATTTTATGCCCGGGAAAATAGGAAGGACATCGGAACAGAGAATCGCATTGCTCAGGAACCAGGCTTCGGAGCTTTTGTGGTACGGCAAAATAAAGACGACGCAGGCAAAGGCCAAACAGCTTCAGCCCTACGTCGAGAAGATAATCACCAAGGCTATAAGCGTATACGACCTCAACGAGGAAAAGGAAGTCAAAAAGACGGACGCAAAGGGCAAGGAAGTTACGCAGAAGGTGATAAAGGACAGCCCCAAAAAGCTCGCCGTGCGCCGTGCGCTCATGGGCAAACTGCGCGACTTGCAAGAGATTAAGGGCTTCACCGAGAAGAAGAGCGAATATAAGGCGAGGACGAAGGATATTCAGCATCCCCTTATGGAGAAGCTCTTCAACGAGATCGCGCCCAAGTACGCCCAGCGCAAGGAAGAGCTCGGCCAGGGCGGCGGCTATACCCGCATCTATCTTTTGGGCGAGCGCCGCGGTGACGCGGCCGAAGAAGCCATTATAGAGCTGGTTTGATTTCACAAGATTAAAGATAAATTGAACTTTGACGCGCGGCGGGCGCACATTGTATGCGCCCGCCGCGTAATTTTTTGCGGCGGGGAATATATATATTTACATATTAAGGAAAACCGCGCAAAAAACGGCATATAATTCGGCAAAAATCGCGCATGGCGCAAAGAAAATTCAAAATTTCGATTGACAACACGCGCAGATATGATATAATATATACGATTAAAATTTTAAAAGGAGATATGTAAAATGGATGCTTGGTTCCACAAACAGAATAAGCTCATTCAGGTCATCTTACTCCTCATTCCCGTTGTAAACTGGTTTGTCGAAATTCTTGTAAGATGGTCGGCTGTTTTGAAGAAGGGCGGCTTGCTCAGCATCGTCATCGCCATAATCGTGACGTTCGGCGGCTTGTTCTTCGGCTGGATAGACGCTATCTGGACGTTGATCTTCAATAAGCTGTTGGGTGAATAAAACGGAAAAGACAAACTCGGCCTGCTTTTTGCGGGCCGAATTTGTAAAAAATGTAATTAAAATAAATTGATGGGCATAAGTTATTATCGGCCATCAATAAAAGGAGAATAATTATGTCATTTGATAAGTGGTTTAACAGCCAGGACACTCTCATCAAAGTAATTCTGCTCATCCTGCCCTTCGTAGGCTGGATAGTCGAGTTGCTCGTAAGGTTGAGCGTCGCCCTCAACAAGAAAGACGTGGTAAGCATAGTCGTGTTCGTCCTCTTCCTCGTATTCGGGTGGGGCTGGATACTCTGCATTATCGACCTCGTTTATCTCATCGTCAAGGGCCATCTCATTTTGGCTTAAAAGTAAGACAAAAAGAGAGAGGAACGGTTTATTCGCCGCTCCTCTTTTTTCATGCCTTTTAAATGCCGCCCCGCCGCGTGGAGCCGTTAAATCTTCGCCCTGTCGTATATCTTCCCGCCGAGAGTTTTGAACAAGAACTCGCCGTCCGCGTACAAGATGTATCCGCGCGTCTCCATTTCGTCCTTGGGCAGGGAGACCGACCCGGGGTTGAGGTGAAGATATCCCTCCGGCTCGGTGACGTTGAGGGGAACGTGCGTGTGCCCCGTGATGTAAACATCCCCCTTTTTGAGGGGCGGAACAATCCTGTGCCCGTGCGACAGGGTAATTTTGACGTCTTTATCGCACACCGTCGCGTAGTCGGAGGAGATATTGAACGAGAGCACCATTTGGTCCACCTCGCTGTCGCAGTTGCCGCGCACGGCGATTATCCTGTCCGCGAGGGGGTTGAGCATTTCGTACACGCGCATGGGCGCATACTCCTCGGGCAGGGGATTTCTCGGGCCGTGATAGAGTATATCGCCGAGGATAACCAGCTTGTCGGCTTTTTCTTCATTGAATTTTTGTAAAATTTGCTCACACCATTTGGATGAGCCGTGGATGTCGGAGGTTATAAGTAGTTTCATATTTTTTCTCCCGTTTTGGCTACCGCTAAACGCATATAAATAAGTTCACAAAAATTTGCGCGTTATTGCGAACGCGCAAATTTTTCGTGATATTGAGGGGCTCTGCCCCTCTGCCCGCGATTTTTAGGGCGCACATATAATATAATCGCGGGCATTCACCCTGCTGAGGCGCAGGTATGCGCAAATTGTGGCGCGCTAACGCAGGGGAACCCTGCTTGCGCCGTTAATTATTTGGAATAGGCTCCCCTTGCTTGCAAGGGGAGCTGTCGCCGTAGGCGACTGAGGGGATAATTCCCCCTTGGCTTCGTCCGCTTGCGGGGACGAGCGCGGAGCTTCTCAAAACAGTGGACACCCACTGTTTTGCCGCGCGAGATGAGTAAGCGCATAGCGCAAGGCGCGAACGGTGACCGAACACGGCGTTGTCCTTACGCCATGTGAGACGCTCCCGCGTAGCGGGTGATGGGAGGGGGTGTAACCGTGCGCTCCCACCCGTCGCTAACGCGACACCCTCCC
>CANREQ010000015.1 GCA_947629695.1 uncultured Clostridia bacterium
GGTGGTGTAGAGGTGATCGCCAAGCTCGTAATTTCCCTTTGCCATATCGGCGTTCAGCGTTACGACGATGTAATACGTCGCGGACTCGGCCTCGTTCACCTCTATATCTTCAAGTTGAATTTCCGTGCCCGTGCCCGTAAGGGGGTCGTACTCGGAGTAGAAGTGATATTCCACAAGGTCGTCGTACTCTTCCTGCACCTTGGGATAGGAGAAGGATTTGCCGTTTTTATCCTCTTGCTCGCCGCTTCCCGACCAGTTGAAGTTGAGCGATTTTACCTTGACTTCCAAGGTCTTTGTCCACTCGAAAGCGCCCGTGTAGCTGTCCGACGAGCTCTGCGAGGGCACTAAGTAGTTTTTGTCGTATCCGTCCTCGAGAGTAAAGCTCAAAACCGTAATTTCGTAGCTCTTGACGTCCGACATTTCGGCGGGATTGAAGCTCGCCGACTTGATCCCCTCGGGCAACTTTAACAGCGCGGGATAGATTTTGTCCGGCGTGTACTCTATGGCCTGAGTGTACTCTGTTACGCTTCCGCTTCCTATCCTGTACGCCCATTTCACGCCCGACAGATCGAACTTCGCCTTGTCTATTGTAAAGGTGAAATCGAACGTCTCATCCTTAAATTCGTACGCGTCGCTGAGGGCGGTTAAGCGCACTTTAACGGTGTGAGCGCCCGCGTCCGTCGCCTCAACGTCGCCGGAGTATCCGTTTGTCCAATCCTCGTTGGCGGGGTTGTAAGTCGTATCGATCTTAACGCCCAGCCCGGCGAGCCCGCTGTCGTCTATGGATATGCGGTACGCGTGCCCCTGATATACGAGGTTAACTCCTCCCAAATCGTCGAACTTCTTGGCGTTTTCGCCGTTATAGCTGTACATCCACACTATGTCGCTTCCGTCAAAGCCCGCCTGTGTTGCGGTGACGGTGAAATTCTGCGTCTTTTCCGCAAGCGTGTAGTTGCCGTTTTTATTGCCCGTCTTGTCGCTGTCCAGCTCTGCGTGCAACACATAGCTTCCCTTGCCGCCCGCGGTAAAGGTGTAAATTCCATCCCCGTCGGGCGCGCCGACAGCCATCGATTGTGTGCCGTCCTGCTTTGTCGTCCAGACGTGCAATTTTATTTGATCGCTTTCGACAATGCCGGATATATTTATCTTGAACTTGTACTTTTTGCCGTTTTCAAGCGAGCCCCACGCCTGCTCCTGCCCGTCGATGGCCTCGAGAGTGAATGTCACCGATGTTAGCTCTATGGGCTTCATTTCAAGCTCTATGGTCTTATCTGCCGAGCTTGTTCCGCCCGCCCACTGCATAACCGCACTGTCTTTAAGGTGTAGGGTCACTTTGTATTTGTGGCTAACGTCGGGCACATCGGTAGCTTTTAAAGTGTGCGCGGCTTCGTCATACGTCATTCCGGCGGGCGTTACTATCTGCACGTCGGAAGAAATCGAATCGGGGTCGAGGGTCCAGCTCTGCTCCGTGCCGTTATAAGTCTTAGCCCCCGCGTCGCCGCTGATAACGGGTATCTTTACGTCTCTTTTTACTATCTCGAAGTTGTAAGTCGCCGTAGAGGACGTGACTTCATAGTTAACCTTGCCGCCCGGGTCGGTGGACTCGAAATACGCCGTCGCGGTATACTTGCCTATCTTTGACGGCAAAGTCGTGCTCTCGGTATACGACGTTCCGTCCCGACCTTTGTATTTAAAGGCAATTTTGATAAGCGGATCTCCGCCGTCAATGCCGTCCTGTTTGTCGCGGGCGTATATCTCCGAAGGATTTGTGATTTTCGCCGTTGGCGCAACCCCCGACTGCAATCGATTTGTCGCCGTCGTCCACGTTATATTTATAGGTTTTGGCTTGATTTTTAAGTTTATTTCGCGGATATAATCGGTAGGGCTTATAGCGTCCACCCAGGCCTCGCCCGAGCCCGTCAAGTCTATTTTGACGGTGTAATCGCCCGCGTCCGTAGGCGTGGGGTCCAAAGCGTCGGTCTTATCCTTTTCATAATAGGTTACATTGACGCCCGCCTTGTTGTATTTGTCGGTGTCGTACCAGCCGAGCTTGTTCTCGGTGTTGAGGTTAGCAAGGTCTCTCGCCTCGCCGTTGTATGTAGTTTCAATATCCGAGGGCTTTTCGTAGCAAGCCGCCCCGTCCGCCATTGTCAGATTGAGGTGTAATGCAGGGCGGACTGCATATGAGGTCGCGGCCGGCTCACCCACAACATAATGCTTTGACGCACTGTACACACGCGCATTTTGATTGGTCGTTCCGCCCGTTCTCGTCCAGAACGCCGAATCTTGTGTGTAACCGCCGTTTCTTGCATTTCTGTCAAGCTCCCAAATGCCGCATACATAGTCCATACTGCCGATTTCGGACTGTGAAGGCAACCAAATAAGGTCGTCCTTCCAGCTATAATAATTCAGGTCGTTATGTGTAAATGCTGTATAAGCCGCATAACCTTTAGGTGTCCAAGTCGAGGTGCCGTTTTTGCCGTTCTGATTTGTCAAATTTAAGTTGGTGCCATAAGCCTCGTTGGGATCTATTTCAGTATTGTTGAGCGGCGAGCCCGAGGTTATTGTAGGATAGCCGACATCGCAATTTCGCTCCGTCTCCTGATATGCTACCTGTGCGGGAGCGACAAGGAAGTCCGTACAGCTGTCGGCAACGCTCGACATAGTGAATTTTGCAAGTTTATGACTTGGACTTTGAGCTACAGTAGTAAATTGTAACGGTGATATGCTTGATACATATTCGCCGCCGATATTGAGCCCGTCTACCCTTATTATGCTCGAAGAATACATTCCCGAAACCCAATTGGTATTGTTATTGGTTTGGGAAAAATACTTGTTTAACCCCAACTCTTTATAATCGGTCAGCATAAGGGTCAATATAACGTTGCCCGACCTGTCACGCGTTAAATGTACGGGTGTCCAATGATATCCGTTGAATAAAACCGATATATTGCGCCCTACCGTTTCGCTTGTTTTGCTTACTGTGGTTGTGGTGCCGTTTGCCGCGAGAGTTCTGAAATATGCCGAAGTTTTTTCACCTAAATTCTTAACGTCTTTAAAAGTTGCGTTCTCATTGTCCGTCAAATGATAGTACAATTTTTTAAGGCTCGCCAAATTGAACTTTTTGCCGTCGCCGTTTTTTGCGCCCGATAACCACAAATCATCCTCAAGCATGCAAAAGTGATTGGACACGTCGGCAGAAGCCGCCGCGTCGGCCGACTTCACACTATTATTTTTTGGGATAAAAAAAACCGCGGCTGACATCAGCGCGGCAAGCAGAACGGACAATATACCTATGGCCGTCTTTTTTTTGAGTGAAAGCATTGTCTCTCCTTTTAAAAAAAACGTCCGCAAACGATAAGTCGCGGACGCCTGTAAAAGTCTTTCCCTTACCGATTTGCTAATATCCGTCATTACTTAATAAATACGGGAGTACCGTTTTATGTAATGTAAGGTAATACTTCCACCTATGTGAAGTACTCCCCTTTATTTATTAAGTTTTGGATATTAGCGTCCTTATTATAGCATACGGTTTTTTGTTTTGCAATACTTTTTCGAAAAAATTTGAAAATTTTTAAACTTTTTTGTAAATCTTTCACATTTCCACAATATATTGTGTGTGCCGACCGCCGCCGACAACAAAAAATTATGCCCTTTGCGCTTTTTTCTTTAGTGACGGCTTGCGGGATTTTATGCAAAAGCGGGGGCGGTTTGCCGCAAATGGGCCGCAAACGCATTGCGTTTTGTTGCTCTTTGTTGCGGTTTGTTGCGACATTTCTTTACTTTTCCCGCGGTTGATTTTAAAAATCTTTACTTTTTGCGGCTATTTTTATAAAAATCTTTACTTTTTGTGGGTGGTATGCTATAATAAGTAAAGATTTGAGAGGTGAGATATGATTTCCTATGCGGGGCTTTCGGAATTTTTAAGAAAAAACGGGCTGAAAAAGTCCGATTTGACGGCCAAAGCCGGTATATCTTCGCGCACGATTGCCAAGATTTCAAAGGGCGAAAAGATTGCGGACAACGTCATTAAACGGCTATGCAATTTTTTCGGCTGTAAAAGCGGGGATATTTGCCGCGAGATAAGCGACAACCCAGTTTTGCAGGTATTGCGCGACGAAAAGAGTGCAAAGTTAAGCGGTGGACTGTATCACGAAACGCAGATTCGCCTGACGTACAACTCCAACCGCATTGAGGGCAGTCGTCTTTCCGAGGACCAAACTCGCCTGATATTTGAGACTAACACGATAGGCGCGGAGGAAGGCGTGCCCGTGGACGACATCATCGAAACCGCCAACCACTTCCGCGCGGTGGACTATGTTATAGACTGCGCCGAACAGCCCCTCACCGAAGACATCATCAAAATCCTGCATAAAATTTTAAAGACGGGCACGAAAGATTCATATCTTCCTTGGTTTAACGTCGGCGAATACAAAAAACGCGCCAACGTGGTGGGCGGGATTGAAACGGTCGCGCCGTCCAAAGTCGCAGAAAAAATGAAGGAGCTGTTGCAAAACTATAACGGCAAAACGCAAATAAAAATAGAGGACATAGTTGAATTTCACTATAATTTCGAGCGCATCCACCCCTTCCAGGACGGAAACGGCAGGGTGGGCAGGCTGATATGCTTTAAGGAGTGTTTGAGGCATAAAATTATCCCATTCATCATCGAGGACCGCAAGAAAATGTTTTACTACCGCGGTTTGCGTGAATGGGAAAACGAAAGAGTTTATTTGATTGACACCTGCCTCGACGGGCAGGACACCTACAAGGCTTTGTTGAAATATTTTGGGATAACGGAATAGCCTTATATATAATTATATATAATATGGTATAGCCGCACTTATTAACGGAGAGAACGGGACGAAAATCAAACCCGCAACCGGGCAAATATAACCGTAACCGGGTTATTAAAACATAAAAACGGCATAAAATCTGCCCCGAAGCATCAAGCTTCGGGGCCTTTGTATTTTACGTTTTCTCCGTTTTGTATTTTATTTTTTCTCCGGGTGGGGAATGGAAATACTTAAGGGAACGGGAGCGGCGGCAAAAGGTCAAAATACGGGGACGGGTTTTATGCCCTTGTACTTTGTGCCGGCGGCGGAAGCGGCAAGCTGGGCGCCGTATCCCGACGCTCCGTTTGCCCCGTACATGAAGAAGTTGAAGTCGTTCGTGCCGGCCGCGCTGGGCAAAAGCTCTCCCTGCTTGTTCATGGACGCGTCGGCCGCTCCTTTAAGCACGGAAATATTGATCCGGTAATGGCGGAAATCTTTATAATCCCCGGCAAGTTCGCTCATGTCGAGCTGAGAGTAGTTCCTCCCTCCTCCGTAAAAGGCTATCCCTCCGTGCACGAATTTTTTGCCGTTTTGCATATCGAACACGTCGCCGTACTTTACGGGGTCGGTGTTGTAGACGTAATCGAGCATGTTCGCCACGTTCAGTTTGAGCCACGCCTGCAACGCGCCGGTGGGCGACTCTATGAGCGTACTGCTGTCCACAAGCGAAATATCCTTCCAATCGTACAGCCGCACGTCTCCTTTAAGGCGCAGAACCGAGGCGAACGACGTGCCGCCGGAGTACTCCCAGCTCTTGGTAAACTCCCGCCAATTGTGCGCCTGTGTGCCGTTGTAGAGGAATGTGCCCGAGAAGTTGCTCTCTATCCCCACGGTAAAGAATCCGCTCGTTTCCAGAACGCTGTCTTTCAATGTGACGTCCGTCATTACGTAGCGGTCGTAGAAATACCCGTCGTCCGACAGACCGCCGTACCAATTCCCCTTGCCGTTTACGGCATATGCCGAGCCGTTTTGGTTGCGCAATACGGGCTCCGCGCCGTTTACGATATTTGCGCGAAGGGCGCGGTTTGCGCCGATTTTCAAGATAAATTCCCTGCCCTGCGAGAGTATGCAGCCCTCTATATTGACGTGTATGCGGTCGTCCTCGCTGATACTTTCGTTGCGGAGGGTATCGGTGAAGTAATTGTCGCCGTTTCTGTTTCCGCCGTAGGTGCGGACGACGTTCCTTCCGTTGCGTATACGGCAATTTATTATGTCGCAGTCGGCGTTGACTTCAAGCGTCGTGCCGACCAGATTGAGCTGAGTCAGGTCGAAAGCGCCGCTGTCCGAAAGAAGGGAACTGTCCTTGCAGCCCAACAAATTGACCCCGTACAGCGTTATGCCGTCGCGGCGGATGAGGAACGCGCAATTGTCCTGTCCCGCGACGCTTGCGATCTGCTTGTAAGCGACGAAGTACAGCGGGCCGCGGTATTCCGAAAAGCGCGGCTGGCCCGTTCCGTCAACGGCGTGCGTGAACGCGTCTGCGTCTATGGAGAAGCCGTTGCCGTAAATATCGTTGGTTATCTCCGAAACGTAGGATATATACGCGTCGCTCTCGTCGAGCGGCATTCCGCCAGTTACGAGGTCGGTGTGCTTGTACCACTCTATATTGTAGGTGGACTTCATCCTTTTGAACATCCCCGAAAGCGTGCTGTCCGGATAAACTTTGCCGTCCTTGTCAGTGCCGAGGGAAATATCGCCCTTCAGAACGGCTATGCGCCCCTCTTCCATGGCTTTCATATATTCCGGCGCGTTTGCGACGGAGACGGCGTCCGCCAAGACGTTGAGCTCTATCGAGGTGCGCAGATTCTTTTTGAACGCGCCGTTCCACTTCCACTCCGCCGTAACTGTGACATGTCCCTTGCCCAGCGGTATTACGTTGACCTCGCCGCCGGTTATCTCAACACGCGCGACGGTGGGGTCGGACACGGAATACACGATCTCGTCGCCGGCCTTTACAAGCGGCTGCGGCTTGCCGGGCGTAAACGTATAGGTGTTTAAGATATAACCGCTCTTGACGGGCTTTAAACTGCCGTCATAGGCGTAGCCCGCTATGGTGTACGCGTCCGCCAGATCGACGTTGACGCTGTTGGTTATGCGCACCGCGCCGATGTTTTCCACGGCGTGTATTATTATCTCTTTCTCGTCGCCGGCGAGCACTCCGCCCCGCTCTGCCCTGACGCACAGGGTATAATCGCCCGCCGCGTCCGCCTTAACGGTGCATGAGGACGTGTTTTCCGAAAGGGTGATGAAGTCCTGCCCGTTTTTGAACGACCATTTGTAAACCACGTCGGAACCCGACACGGTGGATACGGCGTAGAAGCGATAGGAATTGCCCACTACCACCGCCGTTGACATATTCCCGTTTTCGACGCTTATGGGGAGATCGGAGAATATATTGTAATCGAACGCCGCGGAGCTGAAAATGACTTCCGCCGTCTGCCCGCCCGAAGTTATCTGCGCGGTGAAGCGGTCGCCGCCGAAGGAATTGTCTATCTCCACGTCCGCGCGGTATCTGTGCGCGCCCAGCGCGATTATTTCCGCCGCCGCGCAGTCACAGACAAACGAGGGCCGCGAATTGCACTCGATATACAGCGAGGCGCGGCGCGCTTCCCTGTCTATCTTTACGGTATTCCCGCCCGCAACGCCGTTGACGAGAATGCCCTCCGCAGGCTTTTCGGCCGTCAGAGTCACGCTCTTTTTCAACTCCCTGCCGTCGCCGCAGGGAACGGTGACGGAAAACGCCGCCTCCCCGCTGAACGGAAGGAGAATGGTGTGCGAGCCCTCGTCTATAACGGCCACGGTCCCGGCGTCCGCCGCGAGGGTGTACTCCATAAATTCCGCGGGCATAACGGAAGCGGAATAGCCGTACCGCCCCGTATTCAACTGCGCCTTGTATCTTTCCCCGTCTTGCGAGAGCAGATCGTTCCCGTCGTCGCCGAAGAGCGAAAAGGTGAAATCGTACGGCCCGGAAGCGGCCACAACTACGGAGAGGCTGTCCGTAAATCCCTTGTCGTCGCTGGTCGCGATAATTTCCGCCGTCCCCTCTTTTTTGGGAATGAGCTTGCCGGCTTGGGTAACTTCCGCCACGGAAGGGTCGGCGCTCGTAAGCTTATAGCCGCGGTTGTTTGCGTTTTCCGGCATGACCTGCGCCGTTATCGTGTATTCGCGCGGCTTGAACATGTCCACATACAGCGTGGAGTCCTCCGCGTTGTCGGCATAAATGCGTATGCCGTTTGCGGGTATGTCAACGTTGAGCGCGGCGAGCTTTACGGACGAAAACACGACGAGCACAAACGCCATGGGAATGACGAGAATGAGCGCGATTATTGTCTTTCTCATAGGCCGCCTCCCGTGAATTCATAGTATTTTTTGCGCAAACCGAACAACAGGTAGAAGAGCGCGCCGCCCACCGCTATGAGGGCGCAACCCGCCGCGAGGATATAGGTGAGATAACCCAGCCCGAGATTTCTGAGCTGCTCGGTTATTTTGAGTAAAAAGAGCAATCCGCCCGTCACAAAGGAAATTATGAGGCCGAGCACGACGATGACGCTCATCGTGCCGCCCGACTCGCTTATTTCGCCGTTTTCTTCGGACGAAAAATGGGCGTGGTCGAAGTCGTAACGCGTCGCGACGCAGATATAGACGAAGCCGAACGCCCCGCCCACCGCGAGCACGAACAGCGCGTCGTACCACGCCAAAAGCGCAGACGCCGCCAAAAGGATTGCCGAAGCTATCTGGGAGATCCCCATAACTATCGCGCACAGCACGACCTTGGAAAATATGACTTCCTTATAGCTTACGGGCATAGCCTTCAACACGTAAAAATTCTCTCCGTCGCGGCTGATATTCGTCCCGCAGAACACGTTGGTGAGCGCGCCGAACAGCATTGCGAGAAAGAGCGCGAGCTCCACATTGCAATTGAGTCCCACGAAGTCCATCAGAAGCGAGGAGGTTACGTCCATGCAAAAATACACCATGAGAGGCATGACGAGCGCGACGGAAAAATAGGAAAACGCGTAGGACGGCGTGCGGAATATGAGCAGAAATTCCCTCTTTATGAGCGCGAAAAACGCGCTTTTTGGCGGTTTGACCGCCTTCTTTTTGCGCTTGAAATACTGCGTGCCCTCGTTGCGCTCCTGTATGGATCTTCTCAGGATAAGGCGTATCATGACTACGGAGAGCGCAAATCCCACGGCGACGAAGAGCAAAATGCCCAGCCAGCCCTCTATCAAATTCACGCCCGTCAGAATGTAGCCTATCCACCGCCCGGGATACAGATATGAAGCGACCGCCGCTATTTTGCCTATGACGCGGTCATTGAAAAAATAGCGCAGGGAATCGCCCAAAAGGAGCTCTTTCACCGCGCCCAAAATTATGGAGTACAGCCAAAAGAACACGCCGAGCGCCGCCGTTACGACGACGAAGAAAACGACGAATTGTTCCTTGAAAAACCTCTTTATGAGCTGATAGGGGCCGGCTATCAGCGAGGCGAGGGAAATGGAGATGAGCGGCAACAAAAAACAGAGCGCGGCCGTAGTCAGCCAGAACGCGCCCGAAACGCCCGCGTGGAGCCCGTATGTGATATTTATCGCCAGCACTATTACCGCCGAGACGACGGCTTGCTCCGCATACACCGAGACGAGGCCGGCCGCAAAGAGCGCGTTCATCCCGATGGGGAGCGCGGAATAAAGGCGGTTGTCGTCGGCTTTGAAAATTTTCCTTTCGAACATCCCGAGGCAGGCGGCCGTCATTCCCAGCACGACTATGGCGTAAAGAATAGTCAGCATCTCTCCCCCGCGGGTCACGGGATCGGCTTTGCCCGCCGTCTTTACGGCCAAATATATGTCGCAAAACCTGCCGAAAAATACGGCGAAGAGCGCGACTATCGCCGCCGTCAGCAAAATGCGGAGGACAAAACCCAAAAAATCGAAATTCTTCTGCTTGAAAACAGAGCGGCGCTCCTGCCCGTTCTTTTTGAGGAGCGCTCCGACGACGCGGAGATCTTGCTTAACTTTCATACTTGAAAAAATACTCCTCGAAGTCGAAACCGGGATCTTCCGCATACTTTTCTTTTACGTTTACGCTGTCTATCTGCTCCCCCTTTCTCAAGAGGTATATCTTGTCGCACAGCTTTGCCACCACGCCGAGAATGTGCGAGGAGAACAAAATGGTGTTGCCCTGCGCGACGTAGGCGCGCATAAACTTCTGAACCGCGTCCTGCGTGCGGGGGTCGAGGCCGGTCATAGGCTCGTCCAGCACCCAGAGTTTGGGGTGATGGATGAGGGACGCCATCATACATATCTTCTGCCTCATTCCGTGAGAATAGGAGGAAATTAAGTTGCTTATGGAGTCCCCGAGGCAGAATATCCCCTCCAGCTCTTCCAGCCTTTCCGCCCTGACATTGGCGGGGACGCGGTATACGTCCGCGTAAAAATTTATAAACTGTATGCCCGTCATCTTCAAAAACGCGGCGTGGTTATCCGTGACGAAGCCCATGTTGCTCTTCGCCGCTATAGGGTCCTTGCGTATATCGTGGCCGCAGATGAGGATCTCTCCCCTCTCGTAGGGGATCATTCCCTCAAGGCATTTCAACGTAGTGGACTTCCCGGCCCCATTGTGACCGAGAAGTCCAACCATCTCTCCCGCATAACACGAAAAGTTTATATCGGCTATCGCCCATTCTCCCTTTTTCGAATATCGCTTGGAAAGTCCGCAAACTTTTAATATCTCTTCTTTACCTTCCATAATCAATAGGTGAAGCTCACCGTCACGAC
This sequence comes from uncultured Clostridia bacterium, assembly GCA_947629695.1. Taxonomy (GTDB): domain Bacteria; phylum Bacillota; class Clostridia; order Christensenellales; family Borkfalkiaceae; genus Coproplasma. The sequence continues at coordinate 10,610 of CANREQ010000015.1, forward strand.
GACGGAGGACGTGCCCGAAGTGTAGGCGACGGTTATTTCACCCAGCTTCTCACCCTCCAAAGTAAACGCCGCTTGCATTCCGGATACGTCCGCAAGCGTTTCGGATTTGAAGAAATCCTTCTCCCTGCCCGCCTTTACGGATACGGTCAAAACGCTTTCGCTTACCGTCGTGCTCTCCACGTTGACGTCCTCGAGCGCCAATGCGCCCGCAAACGCTTCCGCCTTGTCTACCGTGTATTCCTCTATGTCCGCGTCGGTATAGGGCGTGGACGCGCTCAGCGAGTTGATGGTGTGCGTCGTGCCCGTAACGGTGTAGACGTTTCCGCTGAGGGTATACTCCCTCTCCTCCGAATACTGCAAAAGAGAGCCGCTTGTTATCTCTATATTTTCCTTTATCTCCGTCGCCTGCGCGACCGACTTATAGGCCGAACGCACCTTCGCGAGGGTGAGTCCTTCGTCAACGGGGTTGTTATTTTCCTCTCCGCCGCCGCAGCCTACAAGCGCGAACGCCATGGCGACGGCTGTTACAGCCAATGCGATCTTCCAAAGTTTTTTCATTACAGGATACCTCCTTTGCCCAAAACGTAAGCGGCCGCCGCGAACGCGTCAAACGCCGCCGCAACGCCGAACAATCCGTCCAGCATCGACTGCGCTATGCCCTGCGCCGTGCTTATTACATTATCGAGCCCCTCTGCCGCTTCGTTCCATGCGGATACAAGCGCCTCGTAGGGGGCGAGCGCCGCCGCGCCCGTCGTCTTTTCTTCCTCGTCGAGCTGTGCGATGAGATTTACGACCTGCTTCAGCGCTTCGAAATCTTCCGCCTTGAGGGTTTGCGCCGTCAGGCCTTTTGTTATCTCTTCGAGCTGTGCAAGCGTATTTACGAGCCTCTCCGTATAGCCGTCCGCATTTCTCACTTTGACGCGGAAGGTCTTGCTTCCCACGTAGTTTTTCTCGTTGACGGTGACCGTCAGGTCAAATTCGCCTATTCCCGAGATCGTGTCCTTGGAGAGAGTAACGGCAAGCTGGGTCTGATTCAACAGCACATAACCCGTTATGGTTATGTCCTCGCCCGCATAGTTTACGGTCAGCGTGTCGGCAACGGAGGTCACGTCGTCCGCCATTATGAAGAAGTCGCCCGTGCCGCTCACATCCGCCTTTTCTATCGTGTACGCGTTTTCGCCGCCCTCGAAGGTCACTTCGTAGTTCGCGTTGTTCCACACGCCCGTGATATTGTACTTGCCGGCGTCTGCGCCCGCCGCCTTGGTGAGGACGACGTTCAGCCCGCCGTTATTGTCGCCCGCCGCAAGCGCGCTGCCCTCTTTGAAGGTCCACGCCGTGGGTTTGGCGGGTTCCGCACCGCTGTAGGTCACGGTTACGGGAGTAATAACTATCGTTATCCCCTTGGGATTTACTTTCCACGTGCCGTTTTTGAAGCGTATATCGTAGTTGTCGTTCTGCTCGCTTCCCGCGGCCGCATTGCCGACTACAGCATATCCGTCTTTATTGGCAACTTTCAGGTTGACCGCGCCGAAATCAAGCGTTATCGCGATTTTGTCGCCCGCGATCAGCTCGCTTTCGTCGTATTCGAAGTCCTTCGCGTGCTTTTCGGCCGTATCTCCGTCGCCGTAGGTGGAAACTATATCCTTTACGGTGACGTTGAGGAGCTTCTTCTCTATCTCAAACGTCGTGGTGGTCACGCTGTCTTTGAATATGACGTTGTAGTTTTTGCTGTCTGCCGAAGCCGTCAGCGCATAGGTGTTGACATTCGCGCCGTTATTTCCCGAAACAACTATGCTTATGCCCAACGCTGCCGCGTCGTCCCCGTCCGCAAGAGCGGCCGAACCCGAAGCAAGCTTCCAGTCTTTGCCCATTTCACTGCTCGGCGCGACCTGTTCGCCGTCGTAGATCTTGCTCTGCGCGATGAGCTCAACCGTCACCGAACGCTTCGCGATCTTAAACGTCACGCTGAATTCCTGGTCATAACCGTCCTTAGTCACTTTTACGGTTATATTGTACGTGCCCGCGTCCTTTTGGGTAAGCGCGTCGCCGCCCCACTCAATCTGCATGCCGTCGGCGTTGGCAATGCCCACCGTGTGCGCTTTGCCGTCGTATTCCGCCTCTATTGTCGCGCCGCTCTGAGCTGTGCCGTCAAGCGTAAATCCGACATCCGCGAACAGCGGGTCGATAATCTCGTAGGTGTTGCTCGCCGCGAAGCCGACGGTGTAGTTGTCAAGCTCGGGGGCCGCGCCGCCCGTCCAGCTGAGTTGCAGGGTATAAGTCGCGGGCTCGCTGTTCTTATCCACGCCGGCTACGGTTATCAGGCTCTTCCACCCGTCCGTATCCTCGTTGAGAAGATGAAGCCCCTTCTGCAAATCGCTTGCCACATACCCCGTCACGGTTATGGTGTACTCCAGCTCCTCTTCCTTGGGCGTGCTTCCGCCGATCTCAACCGTCAAAGCCGCCTTCTCTATCTTGTAAACCGAATAGTCGCCGTGAGTGTACTCAACCGTTATATCGTAGTTCCCGTTTACGGCGGTCGCGGTCATCTTGTACTCGCCCGCCTTGACGTCCGCCGCCGCAAACGCAATTTCAACTTCCAGGGAATCGCCGTCAATCAGATCTTCCGCGGTATATCCCACGCCCTTCGCGGTGCTCGCGGCCGGGGAGTTTCCGTCATACGTCTTGCTCTGGTCGTTTATCGTCACGGTCAGCGCCTTTTTGCCGACCTCAAACGTAAACGTCGCGCTCTCGGCAAACTCATCCCCGACGAGGAAGAAGCCGCCCGACAGCTCAACCTTTATCGTGTACGTGCCGGCATTTTTGATGGTCGAAATGCCGTTTTCTATGCTGAGCTCCGCCCCGGCCTGGGCCGCTATATCGCCGTACAGCTCTTTAAAGAGCGCGGCTTTGTCGAACTCTCCGCCGTTATATTCCTTTTCAAGGCTCAAACCGCTCTTGAGGAGATATTTTTGCGCGTGCTCCGTGCAACCGTCAATGGTGCAGTAGCGGGTGATGACCTGAGCGTTGCCGGCTTGGAAGAAGTTCTCCGCCTTTTCGTCGTCGGTGGGGGTCCAATCGTATTCGTGTTCGGCCGCCGTATGAGCGATCATCCACGAGCCCTTAAGCCCCGCCACTTCTTTCGTTTTGTCGGTTTTATACGTCTTGGAGCCGTCGTCGGCGTGCGCGTGGTGCCTCTTTTCTTCGTTTATGTGAGTATTGTCCTTTTCATATTCCACATGGCAATAATCGCATTTGCCATCCGCGCCGTTGTTGCAGTTTTCAATGCCTTTCATTGCGTTGGAACTGCCCCAATCACCGCTTTCATATACCACGTTTGCGGCGGGCAAGGTAAACGTTTTTCCGTCCTCATAGGTGGACGTATAAGTCTTACCCTCTTCGAGGTCGATGAATTTGCCCACGCCGTCAACAGTTTTGACCCAAATGCGCGCCGAGGTATCATATTCGAAGTAGTTGCAATCGTAATCGGTCTCGCCGCCGTCTATTATCTTGCCGCTCAAGACGACCTTTTTGCCCTCGCGCTCTTCACCGCTCTTTGCGACGGTTATTTTCGCCGTTCCCGTCGTGTCGGTGGTCTGGATTACGCCGAGGAAGGTCGCGCCCTGATTGATATTGAACTTGCCGTTTACTATAAAGTTGGCGTTTGTAGCATATTTCGCGGTCGTAAGTTCGTCTGCCGTGGGATAGCCCTTGCCGCTCATCTTGGATTGAACAAGCCCGTCGTATACCAAGAATTTCGCGTTGAGGTTGAGCGTTGCGCCCTCCCCTACCGTCAGGCTTGCGCCCGGCATAAGCTTGAAATCATAGCTCAGATCATAAGTGCCGTCCTCAAGCACAAGCGCATAGTTATAGGGAATGGAGAACGCCACGTTGTCCGTCTGCACCATGTCGAGGAAATTCATATATCCGGCAGACGCGCCGCCCGTAATGGTGAGCGTGGTTTGGCCGATATTTTCGGTATTTCCGCCGCCGCTCGACACAAACTTTTCGGCTTTATAAATACCCGTGACTTTTGCCTTGTCCTTGAGGTTTATAAGCGTTTTTGTGCCTTTCTTGGTTTGCGTGCCCACGTTTATCGTGCCCTCAAATGAGATAAACTGAGTGTCGAGCGTGGTTATCGAAGAAAGGAAATACAAGCTTGCGTGACCGTACAGCTCGCCGCCGTATTCAATGGTGTAGCCCTTTTTGCACTGTACGTTTATCATTGCGTAACGCTTGAAGGGCGTTTGGTTGAGATAGAACAAATCGTAGGTGTTGCTACCGCCCGCATAGTCGAGGATGAGGAAGGGCTGATACAGAACGCCGCCGCTCTTCACGGTTATTCCGCCCTCGCCCGTGACGAGGCCGTATACATCCAAAAGTCCGCCCTCTTCGACTTCTATTGTGCCGTCGAGGATAAGCTGTGAATATGCGCCCGAGGTATGGCCCTGAGCGGATTGGTTGGGATAGTGCAACACGCCGCCGACGATAAGAGAACCGAATATTTTATTGTCGCCCGTAAGCGTTAATTTATAAACGGGGTCTTTGTAAGTTGTTCCCGCCCAGGAAATTTTATCGGTTGCGTTATCTGTCGTGCCTTTGGCGTAACTTGCGCCCGCGCGGTTATAAGGTATAACAAGATTTACCCCCGCGGGTATTGTAATGCCGTTTAAGCTTATGTTATCGACTACTATTACATCTTTTTTGTTGGAAGAAGCGTCGCTGAAGGCGTTCTCTATTTCGCCGGGTTTATAAAATTTATCGTCTATGCGCACTGCATAAGTGCCGCTTGTATCGAAAATACCGCGAATATCCAAGTCGCCCCCGCCGACGGTAACCTTATAAGTTGTGTCATATGAAAGCACTTCGCCGTCGCCGTTTTTCCAGCAATAGAACGAATTATTATCTGCGGGGACAGCGGTAAACTGCAAGACGGTGCCTGCGGAGACTTTCCCTTGTTTGTCTGTACCCGTAACATTTATTTTATTTAAGGTGCTTCCCTCACTGCCTTCAGCATTGTTAACCGCCCAATTTACAGTTACATCGCCCTTATAAAAAGCTACGTTACGAACGGTCATATTGGCGCATTTTGGCTTAGATGAAACACCTATTGCATGAGCAATGTAGATCTCGGTCTGTTCCGTCTCTTGTTCCACTTTAATGGGAATAGTTGCTTTATACCAATATTTATCTCTGTCTTTTGTGCCTTCGGGATCGTCAATCTTTACTGAATTAGAAGTTCCTCCCGGTTCATAGTAGGTGACTACATCGGCATAGTCCATATATGAGTTACCGTAGCCGAGATTTGTTGCTATTTCTTTTTTGAAACCGCCATCGGTTCCGCCATATGCTCTCCAATCAACACCCGTAGTAGTACCTGTAGTGCATTTAGCCGCATAAACTTTTTTACCTATACTATAGGCCGCCCAACTATTATGGTTGGTAGCCTCAATATTTTTAGCTGAATAGCCGTCTATATGATACTCAAACGTAAGCGACCCATTCCCGACAACGGTAAACTTAAGTTGCGAAAACGAGGGAGCAGTAATAGTATCTAAATATGATATACCCGAAATAAACGCATAGCCGTCGCCACTATTCCTTCCCGGGTCAAAAAACCAAGGATAAGCTTCGTCATTTTCTACGCTGACATCCGCCGAAGAATCAAGAATAATATCATCTATACCTCCGTTCAAAAGCATGCTTATTGAAAATTCAAAAGATACAGGATAAAATTCTTCACCGTAATACGGAGTAATTACTATATCTTTGTTTTCCCCTATGCCATTGAGAGTAAATCCGCACATATCCCCGTCGGAAATTACTGAGGCTTGCTCTCCGTTAATCGTCATAGCGAATTTTTCATTTTTCTCAAATCCATTTTGCTCGATTTCGAACAATATATCATTTAGTTGTTCATACTTTAGCTCAATATCGTCTTTATCATGTAATTCTTTTTTCTCTTGCGCACTATTATCAATTGTTGCTGTATAAAATATTTTCGGAAGAACGGCAAATTCTCTTAAGTTAAGATAAATTTCAGTTTTAAAAGTTTTACCGGAATCAAGTACATTGCCCTCCGCGTCAAAATAAAAGATCAATTCATCGCCGGTAGTACCCAAGTCCATACCCTTGTATCCTTGACCAAGAGCATAATGAATACCATCCAGATGCACGTTGACTTGTTGATCCGGATCAATTCTGGAAGTTACTTTTTCATAGGGTTTCACGGCAAATGCGACAGGCACACCGACAGGTACGGTAACCGTCCCTTTGCCGTCTTTATTATCGATTTTTGTGCCCTTTGAAATAATAAACTCTGCTGCTGTTTCAGCAGTAGTATTTAAAATACCCGATATATAATAAGCCTCACCTAAATACGCATCCCAATTTACTGTCGCTTGCGTAGTTTCATATTCGGATTCGTTTTTAAGGGATATATTACTGAGGACAAACTCAAGCGCAGTCGGAATTGCTGAGGAAGTTGAACCGCTACGATTATCTTTAGGTGTTTGAAATATAATTTCAACCCTATGATATGTGTTTCCACTCGCTTTAAAAATTAAATTTAGCTGTGCATTAAGATCTACCGCATTAAAAGATTTACTTAAATATTTTGCTCCGTCCACAATGACACTAAGAGAACCATAATAATCACCTGCTGTATTTAATGATAATTTGTAATCAAAGGTAAACCACTTTTCGCCTACAAACTCAAAATAGATGGGAATATTTTGTCCTGATTCAAAATTATACTCATCCTCGCTCTTAAGCGTATAAGTGCCCTTCTCGCCATCATTTACCCAACCTTCGGCAGTTGTTGTAATCTTACCTTCGTTTATGTCAAAGAACTTCGCGTGAATGGTCGTTGAATCTTCGGGCATAGTATAAGAATACTCCTCTTCATATGAAAGCGGGGTATTTTCATCAACATACCAATATGCAAAGACAAAGCCCTCTTCCGCATTTGCGATAAGCTTGACTTCCTCGCCCGGATTCGCACTCACGGTGATACTGCTGTCTTTATCCTTTTGTGATTGCGAACCGTTGTATGAGACGGTGCCGTTGCCGTCCGTCTGTACGGTTACGGTGACTTCTGCCGCATGGGCTACAAAGTGCAATGCAAGGCCAAGCGTCAGCATGAACAACGCCGCAAGCATTACAGCCAATATCACCTTCCATTTCTTTGTCTTAGCCATTATTTCTCCTTATTTTTGCAATCCAACGGGCCGCGCCGCACGCGCCTTTGTTTATTTTGCGCCTTTACGCATGAAATTTTGCACCCTGCCCTTTGCCTTTGCGATTTTCCCGCTTTTTGCGTTTTTCCGCCTTTTCCGCTTCGGCCGCACGGACCTGTGAATTTTCAACAAATCTTCAAAATCCGTCTGTGAAAATTCTTGACAACTTTTTAACAAGTCCGCCGCGCCCGCCGCCTTCAAGCTTGAAAACCCGCCTCTTTTTTTGCAAGGATTTCCGCCCCTCGGCTTCGGCCCTTATTCGGTGCAACGTTTCGCGCCTTTACGATTGCATCTTTTTTAATTTTATGATAGTTTTGCCCGATTTTTGTCGGTTTTCGGCCTGTTTTTGCTCAATTTTTTGCAATTTTTCCATCGCTTTTTTGAGCATTTTTTGTTGATTTTGCCGAAAATCGGCCTCCCTCGGAGCGCCACTTTCCTTGTAAAAATTTTATTATATGTGCGCGCGCTTGTCAACAGGTTTTTATCACGAAAACATGTGACATTTTCACATAATTGTCACAATTACCCCCCCCCAGAGTTAATTTTAACAAATTTTTTGCCAATTTTTGCCTATTTTGCCCCGTTTTTGCCTCATTTTCATAAAAAATTTTTTTGTCGTTTCTTGAAAATTTTTTTTGATTTTTGTCTTTTTTGCCTGTTTGGGACCCCATAAATTGTCATTTTTAACAACATTTTATCGGGCGGTATTACAAAATTATGACAAATTCCCCTTTTTGCCCCTCTTCCCCCTTGCCCTTTGCGCCCCTATATGACAACTCACAATTATTTTTTGCCCCGCATTGCGCATGAAATGACAATTGGCATTGTTTTTTTGCCCTCATGTTGCGCATGAAATGACAATTCACGCAAAAATCGCGGCCCCGCCGAAAGCTTTCGGCGGGGCCTTTTCGCTCGGCTTTTTATTTTTTTGTGCGCGGCGGTTTTGGTTTATGTATAAATTTTGTCACGGCGGCAATAACTTGTTCGTCGGAAGCGCGCCCGCCGCGGCCGCTTCACCTCAAAAAATTTATTAAAACGGTGATTAAAATGAAAAAATTGCTTGTCTTGGTTATCTCCGTCGCGCTTGTCTGCGCGGCAATTGCCTGTTTGGGCGCGTTCAACGCCGCGGAAAACGCCGGCGGCTTGGGCGGGGGCTTGGGCGACTTCACCTCTTCACAAAGCGCGGGCGGGGGCGAATTCCTGCGAATACACGTGCGCGCCAACTCCAACTCGGCCGAGGACCAACAGGTGAAATACGAGGTCAAGGACGAGGTTGTGGCCTACCTCACGCCCTACGTCGCCCGGTGCGGCACCAAGGGCGCGGCCATGGACGTCTTGGGCGGCATGCTGGATGAGATCGCCGGCGTATGCTCCCGCGCACTGCGCGAAAGGGGATATTTTTACGGCGCGAGGGCGGAGATAAGAAGGGAGAATTTCCCCACCCGCGTGTACGGCGATTTGACCCTGGCGGCGGGCGAATACGACGCGCTGATCGTGGAACTCGGCTCCGGCAAGGGGGATAATTGGTGGTGCGTGATATATCCCCCGCTGTGCTTCACCGCGGGCGGCGATGTGCAGTACCGCTCGCTTATTTACGATATTATCCGCCGCTTCCTGCAACACTGACGCGCGGTGGGCCTTGGCGGCCCTTGGCGCCCCCTTGGCGCCCCTTTTCAAAGGGGAGCTGTCTGCGAAGCAGACTGAGGGGATTAAATACGCAACCCACTAATAAAAATGCCGTCATTCCGACCGATTGAGAGTGCAAAGCACTCGATTGAGTGGAGGAATCCCCCTTGTGGTGGTAGGGAGCAACGATGAAACAGCATTATCACTTAGGACAGGGGGACCCGTTCGACTTTGTTCGCTACGCTCACTCCGCTCAGGGTGACGGCGGGGCGATCCCTTGGCGCCCCTTAAAACTAAGGGGAGCTGTCTGCGAAGCAGACTGAGGGGATTAAATACGCACCCGCCAATTAAATGTGCCGTCATTCCGAGCGATTGAGAGCGCAACGCGCTCGATTGAGTGGAGGAATCCCCCGTGTGGTCTTGGTGAATAAACGGCATTATCACTTAGGACAGGGGGACCCATTCGGCTTCGTTCGCTACGCTCGCTCCGCTCAGGGTGACGGCGGGGGCAGGGTGACGGCCCCTTGCCTCCACCGGAGGAAGAGGGCAAGTGGGGGTTATTTCACAATAAAAACTCACGCTTTTTTCTTTATCGCGCGGAATATGAGTTTTACAAGCTCCACGGCGGGGATTATGGCCACCGCCACGCCTATGGCCGTCAGCCACTCCCAGACGTTGAGGGGCGCGGTGTGGAATATCCCGTTGAAGAACGGCACCGTAACTACCAACACCGTGAGCGCCGCCCCGACGAGCAGGGAAAGATCAAGATATTTGTTTTTCAGCAGGTTTTTATTGAATATGCTGTTGCGCTGGGAACGCAAATTGAACGCGTGGAACAGCTGTATCAGGCACAGACTGACAAATGCCATGGTCATAGAGACTTCGTGGTTGGCCGTGTCAAGCGCGTACTCGCCCAAAAAGTAGGAGAGCAGGACCAAACCCGTCTGCAACGCGCCCTGTATGAATATATCCCGCCCCATTGCGCCCGCAAACAAGGAGCTTTTGCTCTTGCGCGGCGGCAGGCTCATAACGTCGCGTTCGGCCTCTTCCAGCCCCAGCGAGAGGGCGGGGAAGGAGTCGGTTATCAGATTTACCCACAATATCATTACGGGGGTTAAAAATTGCTTGTCGGGTATGACGAGCGTCGCGATGAAAAGGCACAGCACTTCCGCTATGTTGGCGGAAAGCAGGAATTGTATGGCCTTGGTTATGTTGGTGAATATCTTCCTGCCCTCTTCCACCGCGTCCACTATCGTCGCGAAGTTGTCGTCGGCGAGCACCATATCCGAAGCTTCCTTGGATACCTGCGTGCCCGTAATTCCCATGCCTATGCCGATGTCCGCTTCCTTTATGGAGGGCGCGTCGTTTACGCCGTCCCCCGTCATCGCCGTGACCTTGCCCTGCGCGCGGAACGCCTTGACTATCCGCATCTTGTTTTCGGGGCTCACGCGCGCGAACACGGAGTACTTCATTATATCCCTGTTCAGCTCTTCGTCGCTCAGCTTGTCGAGCTCCGCGCCCGTCGCAGAGAGGTCGCCCTCGCGCAAGATCCCAAGTTCTTCAGCTATCGCGCACGCCGTGACGAGGTGGTCGCCCGTTATCATCAGCGGCTTCATTCCCGCGGCGCGGCACTTATCCACCGCCGCCTTGACTTCGGGACGGGGCGGGTCTATCATGCCCACAAGCCCGACGTATATCAAATTGCTCTCTTTTAAGCTGTTGCCCTCGCAATATGCCGCGGCGAGCACGCGCATCGCGCGCTTTGCAAGGTCGGAATTGGCCGCGTTTATTTGCGCGATATCCTCCTCCGTAATGGGCCGCACGCCCTCCGCCGTCAGTATCCTGTCGCACCGCGCTATAAGCATGTCGGGCGCGCCTTTGGTGTAGGAAAACACCCCGTCCGCGCGCTCGTTTACGGTTGTCATCAGCTTTCTGACGCTGTCGAACGGCAACTCGTCAACCCGCCTGTTTCCGGCGATGAATTTATCGTAGCCCTCGCCCTTTTCCCCGAACGCGCACGCGACCAAAGCGACTTCGGTGGGGTCGCCCGCGATGCCGGCGGAAGTTATCACGCAGTCGTTGCAAAGGCAGAGTATATCCTTTAAAAGCGCTTGGTTACCAGAGGGCACGGACAGCTCTTTCACCGTCATTTTGTTCAGCGTCAGGGTGCCCGTTTTATCCGAACAGATTATCTCGCAACAGCCGAGGGTCTCCACCGAGGATAGGTTTTTGACTATCGCGTTGCGCCGCGACATCTTCTGCACGCCTATCGCGAGCACTATGGTGACGACGGCCGGCAGACCCTCGGGTATGGCCGCGACGGCTATCGCGACGGCCGTCATAAACGCCTCCGTCCAATCGGCGGGGTTGCGCACCATGGCCACGGTGAATATTATCGCCGCCACGACGAGTACTATAAGCGACAGCACTTTGGCCGTCTTTGCAAGCTGTTTGTTCAGGGGGGAGGGGTCGTCTTTGGCGTTTTGCAACATGTTCGCTATCTTGCCCATCTCGGTGGACATCCCTATCGCGGTTACGACGCCCCGCCCGCGCCCGTAGGTGACCGTCCCGCCCGAAAACGCCATATTGCACCTGTCGCCGATGGGCGCGTCCTCCGCAACTGTCGTCTCCGCGTGCTTTTCCGAGGGCACCGATTCGCCCGTAAGC
>CANREQ010000016.1 GCA_947629695.1 uncultured Clostridia bacterium
CTACAAGCCTATGATGGGTGAATTTCTGATTTACTATCGCGGCAAACTTGTCGGCGGCATCTACGACGACAGATTGCTCGTAAAACCCGTGAAATCCGCTCTATCCTATTTGCCGCAAGCAGAGTTTTCTTTGCCGTATGAGGGCGCAAAGGAAATGCTCAATGTGGACAATGTTGACGACAAGGCTTTTTTGACAGAATTATTTGAAGCAATATATGACGACCTGCCAATGCCGAAAACGAAGAAACGGTAAATTCCCAATTTAGCGGAGAACTCTATGAACAAAACAGAACAATTATTGATTGTATTAACAATTAGCATTGTGCTTGCGGGTTTAGCCGTTTTACTATACCTTCTCGACCCGACTTTTATCCCCGACGCGTATAGAGTTACGTCAATGGTAATCGTCGTTTCGTGGGCGTTTTTTATCACTCCCTCCATGCTTTTTGACGCGCAGTTGGCAAAAAATTATTTCGAAGGCAAATCGCCCGAACATGCTTTTAAAGACGGAGTGCGCATCGGCGTCATTTTGGGCTTTGTCGGAATTATTGTGTTGAATCTGCTCGTCTCCCCCGTAACGGGTATAATGTGGTATATACGTACAGTCAGAAAAATCGCTATATCGAAAAAGAATAAAAATCAATGTTCGGACATATCGGATAAAAACGATATTTTCGATATTTAAATGAACTCAACCAACGATAAATTCAGCGGAGAAACTGTAATGAAAGAGATAAAAATTGATAAATGCCCGTATTGCGGCGGTGAAGAATTGATTGAAACAAGGGCCGAGGCTTATGCCGGTGTAGCGTTAAATCCTGTGTATAAACGCCGCTTGCGCGGTGTGGCGCTTTTTGCAACCGTCTGCCGCGATTGCGGCAGCGTTGTCCGCATGTATTGCTCAAATCCGGAAAAACTTTACCCGAAAAAAGAGCGGAAAGATAATTAAAAACCATAAATTTTGATACCGATAGAGCTGTAATTTTTTGAACGGGAGGAGTAAAGCCATATGAAAAAAGCCTTTTTATTTATCATAGAAATAATAAAAGCTTGCTTAAATATTCTTATGGGCGCGCTGTGCTTCATAAAAATCGATCACGACGTAGCGCATATTCCGAACGCCGACGGCGGGATAGGGCGGTTTGATTATTATTACAGCATATATGACAAGCTTTTGAGAGAAAATCAACAATTTCTCGTCTATATCGCCCTTGCCGTGATGGCAGTATCGGTTGTACTTTCGGTTTTCGCCGTCGCCATAAAAGATAACCGCAAAATAAGGATAGCGGGCAATATTATATTTGCGCTATCTGTCATATTCTTTTTCGTGTTGCTTTTTTATACCATGCAGATTCAATACGGGTATTGAAATTTCATTTCTTGGGTGTGATGATAAAAATTATTCAAGGGAGTTGCAGTTACAAGTGGAAGATAAAGATTATGAAAAAGACTTTAAGGCCTATAATAAATGGTTTATAATTGAAATAATTACGACAATAGGCACGGCGATTTTTTCTTGCATTAACCCGCTTTTGAATATTTTGAAGGAATATACGGACATTGAAGTCAAGGCTCCGTTTCTGTACGGCGCTACATTTATCTGGATATTGGCCGCGGTGTTGTTTGTTTTTTTGACAAGCATGATAGTTTCAAATATCAAAACACGGAGATATAAAAGATTGATAGATAAAAACGAGAGCGATGATGACGGCGATTCGGACGATTATTGTCAAGGTGACGAAGATTTTAATGGACGAAATGAGGGCGACTTTTAGCCATCCTGGTTTTGCCATGTTAAGCGGCGCAAAATGCGAAAAAGAGCGGAAAGATAATTAAAAACCATAAATTATGAGACCGACAGAACTGTAATTTTTTAGAACGGGCGGAGAAAAACCATGTGCGGAGGCAGGCAATGAATAAAATTAAAGAATTGGCGATAGTTTTACCGGTTTGTCTTGCTCTTTCGGCTTTGGTTGTGGTTTTATTTTTTCTCGATCCGTCTATCGAGCCCGATTCATCGCGTATAGCGTTAATGGTTATCGTGGCGGTATGGGCATTTTTTATACTTCCGTCCATGCTCTGCAATGCGAAAACGGCGAGAGAGAATTTCGGTAAAAAATCTTATGCGCAGACTTACGGAAGGGGTGCATTTTGGGGAACCGTTTTTGGGGCAAGCGGACTTTTTATTTTGTTTTTCGTACTCTCGCCTATAGGCGGGACGATGTGGTTTATCCATACTTTAAAGCAGATAATTTTAGACAAAAATCAAAAGAAAGAGATTAAATCAAGCCAAACAGATAAATCTGACAATTAAAAATTTATAAATCTTGCAGGAGGTGAACTCATGAACGACATTATAAAAGTATCCAACGGCCTTTCCGAAGCTGGAAGCGTTGGCAACATGCTTACGAACTTTCCTTTCCATGACGCAAAGATCGTCGATGTGATTTGCGAGGAAAAACGCGGGAAGAAGTATATTACGCTTATCGTCGATACAAAGACATCCTTGTCGAGACGTGAGGGGGATAAATTATACAAAGTCGCATTTAAAAACGGCGAATTTTTGCAGGAGCCGGAGAGGAAGAAGGATTGCTATATTATTTCCCTTGATTATTCTTCTGCGGATAAAATCATGCGGGTGCGCTTTGAAACGCAGTATTTCGTAGGCGAGGAAGCGCGTAGCGAAGTAATGGAGATAGAGTTTACCGAAGTAAAAATAGAGAGAAAATGATGTTTATAGGCGCTTTTAACAAGAAAAATAACTTTTGCGACAGCAAATGGGCAAATGAAAAATTGGGCTTGCAATATACGTTTGACGAAAGGCTTTTGGAAAAGGCGGGCGATCATATCAAGCGGCTTCTCGGCGACAAGCAAGCGTATACGGTGCAGGACGCGTATAAGTATTTCCATATCGCATACGGCGCGTATCAGATCGATTATAGGCAATTTTACAACTATTGCCATACCGAAAAAGCAAAATTTTTAGATGATAAACCGACTATTGACAGCGATAAGGATATAGAGCTTTTGGCGGAAGAGGGCGGCTCATTCTTTTCCTATCTTGCGGGCGGCAAGTTTACGGACGAAAAGGTTATTGCGCTGGTTATAGACAGCTACGTGCTCGGCGAATTATTGGATGTGGATTGTGCGGATAATCTTATTTTGGTCATCGGATCTTTCGACGAAAAAATAATAAATTCCATGAAAGTAATATTAAATCCCAACATATCGCAAATAGAGTACGCGCTGGAGTTTTTCAGATTGCACAGCTGATGGGCAAAGTGAGGATTAAATTGTCATGTCGATGAAATGTTTTTTGGCTTTAAAGCAGCCCATTCAAAAGACGGTATATAATTATAAGGATATTTTGCCCACAATTCAAAGCGGCGATATGTGGTATGACAGCGGAAGATCTTTCAGGGCGGAGCTCACCGAACAGGAAGAGGTTTGCCTCAAAAATGTATTTAAGGGCTGTCAATGTTATGCGATTGACAGCCAATTCGGCTTGGATTACGAGAAGAGGCTGAACTCCGTAATTTCGGAGCGCTTTGCCGCCAACGCGCTTGAGGAGTTAAAATGGCTGAGATCCTTTGCCAAAAAACAGCTTTTGAAGCAGGACGTGTTTATGATCGTAAACCTTTGGCTTGGGCGGAAGTGCGAACTTATGGGCGAAAAGGTAATCGACGTAAACGGGTGGGAGCTTTCCGCGGATAGCGATTTTTCCTTTGAATACGGGGTCGTCTATAAATTTACGGATAATTCCGAAGAGGCGGAAAACCGCCGCAGGCAAAGGGCGCAACGCTTCACCGTGTAGCGGATAATAAGTATAAAAAAGCGGAAGGCGAAAGTACCTTCCGTTTTTTTATATCTTTGTAAATGCGGTTAATACAATCGGTTGGATTCTATGTGCCGGGACGGGGTAATTTCAACTTGTGTTTTGCATGGTGCAAAACCGTTTGACAGCATCATTTTTTTAAGACGGTCGGGCAAATTTATGGAGCGGAAGAATAAAACCAGCCGCCCGATAAGCCAGACAAATATCAATATTTCGGACAGAATACAGCATAAAATTTTTAAAATTATATGCATTCTCTTCCAAAGCGAAAGGGAGCGGGTTATGTCTCCCTCGACAATCGGGTCCGCAATTTTCGCGCGGAAAACGTAATCGCCGTATACTGCGCTTTTGCACAGGGTGATTTCCGCACTTTCTTTTTTCATATCCGCAATTGCGTTTTTGCGCCCGTCGGTCAGCATGAATTTTGCGTGTTCCCGCCCGACAACGCTTGCTTTTGGCGCAATCATGATATACACGGCGCAAAGCGCTATAAAGCATCCGACGCCAATTCCTGTGTATGCGTTCGCGATATTTATAACGTCCGTTTCGGATTGCATATTCAAAATAACCATTTGCGTGGTGAGTATGGCGATTGACGCCGAGCATAGATTGATGATTTTTATATTGCGGTAGTAGTGGCCCCTGTTTTTTGTGCGGAACAGCCCGTATATCGCGAGGCCGAGCTCGGTAAAAGATATAAACGCGACGAGCAAAACATACGTCATCTCGTTGTTTTTCAACCTGCGCTCTACGAAGAACATACTGCCCATAAAGGCGATATAAAACAGGCTTGCCGCAAATAAAAACGCCGAAATAAACAGATTTCTCTGCTTAAAGGGGCGTTTTCGTGATTTTATTCCCAAAAGACATTCCGCTTTGGATAAAAGTAAAGCTATGGAATATATCGATATACCTATCAATTCGTAATCCGAAAACAGCCCGATAATGAATTTCGCGCACGCCAAAACGGCGGAAAAGCACATGCCGATAGCGGTATTTATTACAATTCTCTTTTCGTATGGGAGTTGTGAATAAGCGGTTATGGGATTTTTCATTATCGGGCAGTTAAAAATTTCAGATACTTTCGGCATTGAGTAAATCGTTGCCTTTTTCCATTATATTTGCAAGTTTTTCTTCGGTTTGATCAATTATAGGTAAAACCTGCTTTGTTTTCTTTGAAGCAAACTTTTTATATATCGGATAGTTTACAGCGCATAAAGCTATGCCGCACAATCCCAAGATTATTCCCCCGACGAGGGCGGGAACGCTGTTTTCTATAAGCATACATAAGCACATTCCGCCGCCGAGCACGAGGGCCGCGACAACGCCGAAAACATATGAGAAAATGCTCGCGCCCAATGTCTTGGACTTCTGCAAACCGTTGATTTGGTCGAATGTCTCTTCAGCCTGTCTTTCAAGCTTGTTGAGTTCCTGTTTGTGCCTTTGCTTCCTGTCCCGCCTCAAAGACAGTGTGACCTCGCCGATGGGGGAGTCTGAAACCGCGGTTATTTCCCAACCGAAAGCTTCATACATATCCGCCGCCTTGATGCGGTCCTTGGGCTTGACGTTTACCGTCCTGTATTCATATGATACAAAATCTTTTTCCTGCATGATTTTTCTCCTTTTAACAGAAATTTATCTCGCTTATCTTCGTCGTCCGATCGCGCGTTTCGGTTGACTATTTCGTAAGACAAGTGTATCATATAACAAAACAAAACGGATTTCAAGCAGCTTTTCGGGTTGATAAACACAACTTGAAATGTGTCAAAGGAAATGAGACGGAAAGGGGAATTTGTATCATGGAATATTCGCCGGAGCAATACACTAAGTTTTATATAGAGCAGGCTTTGTTCAAGCTCATGTCCGATTACGGGTACGAAAAGATAAGCGTAAAGGAGATCGCCGAAAAGGCGGGAGTGGGCAGGGCGACGTTCTATCGCTATTTTAAGAGCAAAGAGGACGTAATAGAGTATTATTTTACCTCTAAAACCAAGGAATTTCTATTCGAACAGCGCTATTATCCCCGTTGCAGGGAAGATTACGCCAAAATTGTCTGCGACGTATTTGAAAAGCTTAAGAAGAATAAAGACAATTTCAAGCTGATCAAAAAGGCGCACCTCGAGTATATGTATCTCGATTTTTTAAACCGCAATTTCGTCGAAACATTCCGCAGGGAGTTTGAAAAACAAAGCGCCTATGCTCCATACATCTATGCGGGCATGCTGTTCAACGTCTCGATGCAATGGCTGGATAACGACTGCGCCGACAGCATAGAAAGCCTTTCGCAAGCTTTGATAAACGCAATTTACTTCGAGTGAGAGCGAAAATTGCGTTGCTCTTTATAAAGCCGCCGACAAAATTTTTGTCGGCGGCTTTATAAAAATGTGATTATACTATTATATTTATCAATCTCTTGGGCACGAAAATAAACTTTTTGACCGTTTTGCCCTCGATAAAGGGAGAAATCTCTGCATTGTTAAGCACTTCTTCCCGCGCGCCTGCCGCGTCTATGTCTGCAGGCAGGGAGATTTTCGCCTTTATCTTGCTGTTGACCTGCACGGCGTATTCAAATGTATCTTCACCGCATTTGCTCTCGTCGTATTCGGGCCACTTTTCGTATGCCATAGTGCCGTTGTGCCCGAGCGCCGTGTTCCATATCTCTTCGGTGAGGAAGGGGATTACGGGGTTGAGAAGTTTGATAAGTCCTTCGGCGTATTCTTTCGGGAAGTTTTTCCCGTCCGCAATTTCCTTGTAAACAGCGTTGACGAAAATCATCATCTGGGAAATGGCAGTGTTGACTTTCATTGCCATATAATCCTCTCCGACTTTCTTTACCGTTTGGTGGTAAAGCTTTTCAAGGTTTTTATTGGGCGCGTCGGATATAACCTCGCTTTCGCAATACAGCCTGTAAATTCTGTCTATGAATTTCTTTACGCCTTCTATGTTTTTTGTGTTCCAGGGCTTTGTGTCGGCGACGGGGCCCATAAACATCTCGTACATTCTCAAAACGTCCGCGCCGTAATCGCGCACCACGTCGTCGGGATTTACGACGTTGCCGAGAGATTTGGACATCTTGTTGCCGTCCTCGCCCAAAATCATGCCCTGGTGGAAGAGCTTTTTAAAGGGCTCTTTGCAGGGCACAAGACCCTTGTCGTAGAGGAAGTTGTTCCAAAAACGCGAGTATAGAAGGTGCCCGACAAGGTGCTCTTTGCCCCCGCAGTAGAAATCGACGGGCATCCAATATTTCAAAAGGTCGTAGCCTGCGAATTTTTCGCCGTTGTGAGGGTCGCAGTAGCGGAGGAAGTACCAGCTTGAGCCTGCGGACCCCGGCATGGTAGTAGTCTCTCTCTTGCCCTTGACTCCGTCTATCGTTACGTTTACCCAATCGGTAGCGTTTTCGAGGGGCGCGTTTCCACCGTGCGCCTTGTAATCGGACATTTCGGGGAGTATCAAGGGGAGTTTATCGTCCGGAAGTAAATAATCCTTTCCGTTTTCGAGGTGTACGACGGGTAAAGGCTCTCCCCAATAGCGTTGGCGCGCGAATATCCATTCGCGCATTTTATAGGTGACCGTCTTTTTGCCTAAGCCGCGCTCTTCCAGCCATGCGGCCATTTTGTCTATAGCCTGTTTTTTATCGAGCCCGTCCAAAAATCCGCTGTTTATGTGCACTCCGTCGTCGGTGTAAGCTTGCTTTTCAATATTTCCGCCGGCAAGCACCTGTATTATCGGAAGGTTGAATTTCTTTGCAAATTCGTAGTCTCTTTCGTCGTGCGCGGGAACGGCCATAATCGCGCCCGTGCCATAGGATGTCAAAACATAATCGGAAATATAGATGGGTACTTTGTTGCCGTTTACGGGATTTATCGCATACGCGCCCGTAAATGCGCCCGTTTTGTCTTTGTTGAGGGCGGTGCGCTCGAGCTCCGACTTGCTCGCGCACTCTTTTTTGTATTTTTCGACTTCGCTTTTTTGCGCGGCCGATGTGATTTTATCCACTAGCGCGTGTTCGGGCGCCAAAACGCAGTACGTCGCGCCGAACAGCGTATCGCAACGGGTGGTGAATACGGTAAATTTCTCTTTCGTTCCGTCAACCGTGAAATCGATGAGGCACCCTTCCGAACGCCCTATCCAATTTCTCTGCGCGGTTTTAGACGATTCCGGCCAATCGAGCTCTTCCAGGCCCTGTAACAATCTTTCGGCGTATTTATCTATATCGATGACCCATTGCTTCATGTTTTTGCGGATTACCGGATAGCCGCCGCGCTCGCTCTTTCCGTCGATTATTTCGTCGTTTGCAAGCACGGTGCCCAGCTCTTCGCACCAATTGACGGGCGTTTCCACGTAGCGCGCGAGACCCGCCTCGACAAACTGTTTGAAAATCCACTGCGTCCATTTGTAGTAGGAGGGGTCGCAGGTGGAAACGGTCTGCGTCCAATCGTAAGAAAGGCCGAGCATTTTGAGCTGTTTGGTGAAATTCTCTATGTTGTTTTCGGTAAACTTCCCGGGGTGGTTGCCGGTGTTTATGGCATACTGCTCCGCGGGCAGGCCGAAGCTGTCGAATCCTATCGGGTGCAAAACGTTAAAACCCTGCATGCGCTTCATGCGGGCGATGACGTCGGTTGCCGTGTAACCTTCGGGGTGACCTACGTGCAGTCCCGCGCCCGAGGGGTAGGGGAACATATCCAAAACATAATATTTTGGTTTGGAAAAATCGTGGAGATCGGTATGGAAGGTATTGTTTTTCTCCCAATATTCCGCCCATTTCTTTTCTACTTTGTTAAAATCCGTATAAGCCATAGTTATTTCCTTAAAAACTTATAATAATTTAAAATATTATAGCTTATCCGTTTTGTTTTTGCAAATAAAAAGGAAGTAAAATATGCGTAAACTCGTTGACAAACATAAAAAAAAGTAATAAGATAATTCCAATAGAATTTTTGCCGCATTAAAGACAAGTACCGCCGATGATTTCACAGAGAGTGCGCCGTTCGCTGGGAGGCGCGCATTTCAAAGGATAACGGGAAACCGCTTTAGCTGTTGCGGCACGTAAAGAAGCGGCTTTATTTATATAAAGCAATTAAGGTGGAACCGCGCATACATTTGCGTCCTTAAACTTTCGTAGTTTAAGGATTTTTATTTTGTTAAAACGTCTTTACAGGACTTAAGGAGTATATTATGAAAGTTGTTTTGAAGAGCGGAGACAGTATAGAGCTTTCCGCGGGCGCGACCTGCGTCCAGGCGGCTTCGGCGATTTCCGAAGGCCTTGCGCGCGCCGCCGTCGCGGCAAAGGTGAACGGCAAGCTGGTGGACCTGGCAACCGTTTTGAATGAGGGCGACAAGCTCGAGATCGTGACCTTAAAGGATAAAGAGGGTCTGGACGTATACAGGCACACGTGCTCGCACGTGCTTGCGCAGGCCGTAAAAAACATTTTCCCCACCTGCAACCTTGCTATAGGGCCGGTAATAGAAAACGGATTTTATTACGATATAGATTTCAATACGCCCATTACGCAGGACGATTTTGAAAAGATTGAGACGGAAATGGCTAAAATAATCAAGGCCAATACGCCTATCGTAAGATTTGAGCTTCCTCGCGACGAGGCCATCGCTTTGATGACCAAATATGGCGAAAAATATAAGGTGGAGCTCATCAAGGATCTGCCCGAGGGAGAGCCCATTTCATTCTATAAGCAGGGTGCGTTCACCGATCTGTGCAGGGGGCCTCACCTTCCGAGCACGGGTAAAATCAAGGCGTTCAAGCTTGTGTCCATTGCGGGCGCGTATTGGCGCGGAAACGAGAAAAACAAGATGCTCACCCGTATTTACGGCGTTGCGTTTGCGAAAAAGGACGAAATGGCGGCTTACTTCGAGATGTTGGAGGAAGCGAAAAAGCGCGACCACATCAAATTGGGCAAAGAGCTTAAGTTGTTCGCGCTCATGAACGAGGGGAAAGGGTTCCCGTTCTTCCTGCCCGACGGCATGACACTTAAAAACAACCTCGTCGATTATTGGAGGGATCTGCACCGCAAAGAGGGGTATGTAGAGATCCAGACTCCCATAATCCTGACGCGCACGCTTTGGGAAAATTCCGGACATTGGGACCATTACAAAGACAACATGTACACGACCAAGATAGACGGCGAGGATTGCGCGGTCAAGCCCATGAATTGCCCGGGATGCATGCTCGTATACAAAAACGAGCCCCACAGCTACAAGGATCTGCCCCTGCGCGTCGCCGAAATGGGACTTGTGCACCGCCACGAAAAGAGCGGCCAGCTTCACGGGCTCTTCCGCGTTCGCTGTTTTACGCAGGACGACGCGCACATCTTCATGCTTCCCGAGCAGATAACCGACGAAATTAAGGGCGTAGTGAGGCTCACCGATAAGATTTACAAGCAATTCGGCTTTAAATATAAGGTGGAGCTTTCCACAAAGCCCGAAAACAGCATGGGAACGGACGAGGAGTGGGAGCTTGCGACCGACGCGCTCAAAAAGGCCCTCGGTGAGATGGGGCTCGAATATGAGATAAACGAGGGCGACGGCGCGTTCTACGGGCCGAAAATCGATTTCCACCTTCAGGACAGCATAGGCAGGACGTGGCAGTGCGGCACGATACAGCTCGACTTCCAGATGCCCCAGCGCTTCGAGCTGGAGTATGTCGGCGAGGACGGCTTAAAGCACAGACCTATAATGATACACCGCGCTATCTTTGGGTCCATCGAGAGGTTTATAGGTATTCTCATAGAGCATTTTGCCGGCAAATTCCCCCTTTGGCTCTCGCCCAAACAGGTCAAAATACTTCCCATTACGGACAGAACGGCGGATTATGCAAAGAGCATTGCCGATAAACTCACGGCGGCGGGGATGCGCGCGGATATAGATTTGCGTAACGAAAAGATCGGCTATAAGATACGCGAGGCAAAGATGGAGAAAGTTCCTTACGTCCTTGTAGTAGGCGACAAAGAGGCGGAGTGCGGACAGGTAAACGTCAATAAACGCGGCGTTGAAGCAAATTATACCCTTTCTTTGGACGAATTTATCGAAAATGCGCGCAAAGAAATAGAGGAAAAGATAATTTTCTGATAAAAATCGTTTGACATAAGCCGTATTTTTAATTTATACTATCTAAGTAAGCAAAGGTTAACCCTTTCGCCTTGCATATGCTATGCAACGGCCGATAGATTGATGACGGGCATAAAATGCTTGTAGTTTGATCGGGTTACTTTTGCGTAACCCGATTTTATTATAACAGAGAGGTAAATCGTTATAAAAGAGTTCTATCAGGTTAATGAAGCGATAAGGGATAAGGAAGTGAGGGTCATAGCGGCCGACGGCACCATGGTCGGGGTCATGCCCTCGTTGCAGGCGCTCCGCCTTGCAGAGGACGCCGAGCTTGATCTTGTCAAGATCTCCCCTACGGCAAATCCGCCCGTATGCAAGATTATGGATTACTCCAAATTCAAGTACGAGCAGTCCAAAAAGGAAAAGGAAAACCGCAGAAACCAAACGATTGTGGAAATAAAAGAGATAAGACTCTCTATGACCATAGACGTCGGGGATATTGCGGTCAAGACAAAGCAATGTCTGAAATTTTTGGAAGCCGGCAATAAGGTCAAAGTGTCCATAAGGATGAAGGGCAGGGAAAATGCCCGTTCTTATCAGGGTATAAAGGTTATGCAGGATTTCTTCGAGGGGCTGGGTGGAAAAGCCGTGCAGGACAAAAAACCCGTAGCCGAGGGAAGAATGATAACCATGATGCTCTCTCCCGTAAAATCTTAATGCGGAAAACTATTTATTAAATTTTGTAAAATATTCATTTGGAGGATATATAAATGCCTAAGCAGAAATCACATAGCGGCACAAAAAAGCGCTTCTGGCTCACCGCGAGCGGCAAGGTTCAAAGACCTCACGGCGGTAAAAACCATAAGGCGGAAACCAAGAACAGAAAGAGAAAGAGAAATTTGCGTACCAATACGCTTGTTTCCAAGACGCAGGAATCAACGGTTAAATCCATGATTCCCTATAAAGGTTAAGTGAGGAGGAAGTAATATGCGTATTAAAAGATCGGTAAACGCTTTGAAGAAGCGCAGAAAGATTTTGCGCCTTGCCAAGGGCTATTTCGGAAACAAATCCAAAAATTACAGGATCGCGCGCGAAGCGGTCATGAAATCGTTGAACTATGCCTATGTGGGCAGGAAGCTCAGGAAGCGCGATATGCGCTCGCTTTGGATAGCGCGTATTAACGCGGCGGCTCGTCTGAACGGGCTTTCCTATTCCAAGTTTATGCACGGGCTCAAAGTTGCGGGCATCAATCTCAACAGGAAAGTGCTCGCCGATATGGCCGTAAGCGACGCGGCGGGTTTTGCCGCGCTTGCGGAAAAGGCAAAGGCTGCCGTTTAATAAAAAATCAAAGGGTAGCGCTTGAATAACGGCGCTACCCATTTAATTGTATGACTGTAAAACCCTCTGTTGAGATTACGTCAAAGGATAATCCTTTGATCAAAAAGATAATATCTCTCGGCGACAGAAAGGCCCGCAGGGAGTTTAAGGAATATGTGGTCGAAGGCACCAAGCCCGTGGACGATTGCATCTCTTCCGCATGCGAGATCTCCGCGATAGTCTGCACGCGGGAGCTTAGCGGCCGTTATCCGCAAGCTATTGTCGTCCCCGAACAGCTTTTCGGGAGGATTTCAAGCGAAAAAGCCCCTCAAGGCGTGCTTGCGGTGGTCAAGCTTCCGGATCTGTTTTTAGCTCCGCCTGAGGGCAAATGCTTGCTTCTGGACAGGATACGGGACCCGGGGAACCTCGGCACCGTCATAAGGACGGCAAACGCCGCGGGATATGGGGAAATTTATTGTGTAAACTGTACCGACGCGTATTCGCCGAAAGCCGTCCGCGCCAGCATGAGCGGGATATTTCACGTAAAAGTGTACGCCGCAAGCGAGGATGAGATACTAAGCGCCCTTGACGGTGTGACTTTGGTTTGCGCGGATATGGGAGGCGAGGACATATTTTCTTTTGTTCCGCCCGAAAAATTCTGCGTCTGCATAGGAAACGAGGGCAACGGACTCAGCGAAAATATCAGAAACAGGGCGGATGTTACAGTAGCCATTCCCATGCGTTCTACCTGCGAAAGCCTCAATGCGGGCGTAAGCGCGGGCATAGCGATGTATGTGTTGAACAATAACCGAAAAAGGAGAAATTGATATGTCAGGACATTCAAAATGGCATAATATACAGGCCAAAAAGGGCAAGACGGACGCCGCGCGCGGCGCAATGTTTACCAAAATCGGCCGTGAGCTCGCGGTTGCGGCAAAATCCAATCCCAACCCCGAAACAAACAGCAAACTTGCCGACGTAATAGCCAAGGCAAAAGCGGCAAATATGCCCAACGATAACATAAAGCGCTCCATAGCCAAAGCGGCGGGAGAGCTGAGCGGGAAGGACTATAAGGAGCTTACTTACGAAGGCTACGGCGTATGCGGCTCGGCCGTCATAATCGTGACGCTCACCGATAACGTAAACAGGACGTCGGGCGACATCAGCTCAGCAATGTCGAAATGCGGCGGACAAATGGGCAAGCCCGGGTGCGTAAGCTATCAGTTTGACAATAAGGGCGTAATAGTCATAGAGAAAACCGTCAAGCTTGACGAGGATACGATGATGGAGTATTGCCTCGAAGCGGAGGCCGAGGATTTCGTCTCCGAGGAGGACGTTTACGAAGTTTATACCACGCCGGAGAGCTTCTCGAACGTCAGAAAGTATTTCGAGGACAAGGGGCTCACCTTCCTTGAGGCGGAAGTCAAAATGATACCCCAAAATTACATCACCCTGCCCGAGGACAAGGTGGCGACGTTTACGAAAATGCTTGACAGGCTGGAAGAGCTTGACGACGTTCAGAATGTCTATCATAACGTCGCGCTTCCAGAAGAGGACGAAGAAGAATAAAATTTGTTTGCGTTTGCCCGCAGGGAGTTTCCTTGCGGGCTTTTAAATTGAAAATTTCCGCGCTTGTATAATTTTAATGGCATTGCCCATTATAATTGTACAAGCGGTAACGCTTTAGATATAGCCGATTGTAATCTCGGGCGTTACCGCAAGGTTTTCGCAGATTTTGCATGAGGCAGAGGGAATATTCCGCTTTCGGGATATTCCCTTATGTATTTTTATTTCGCAGAAGCAATAAAATATCATATGTTTACCAAAAAAAGAATTGCGCTTTTGATATTGATCGTCCTTCTCGCGGCCGCCGTGCCTGTTATGGTAATGTTTATCGGCAGGGAAAATGACGGAAATGAAGAAGGCGTGCAACTTATAACCCTATGGCAGATCGACGGATTCGAGGGCGGGAAGGGCTCCCGTGCGCAATATTTAAAGAATAAAGCTCTGGATCTGTTCGACGGAAAGAAAGTGTATTTCAACGTCTTGTCGCTATCGGCAGACGCGGCGGCGAAGAATTTGGAGAAGGGGCAAATTCCCGATATGATCTCTTGTGCGCCTACATTCTGCGCGCATGTCGGGTATATAAATTCAATAGATTATGTATATAAAAATTGGTGCTACGGAAGTTACTGCCTGTTGACGCTCAAACAAAACGACGATTTTTCGGCTGTAAATTCAAAAAACACCGTCATAAATGCGGGCAAAGATAATTTTGCTTCAATAGCCGCGCTGTTTTGCGGATTGGACGGCGCGAAAACAGAGGAGCCGACAAACGCATATCTTAGTCTTCTGGGCGGCAAAGCGGAATACATGCTAGGCACACAGCGGGATATTTACAGGTTAAAGACGAGGGGCGTATCTTTTTCGGTAAAGAAAATCGACGCGTTTAACGACTTGTATCAAAATATAAGTATTCTGGCAAAGGATAAGCAAATTTACGCAACATGCAGGCAATTTACAGAATATATTACAGTGAATAATGCCGACGTGTACAAAATAGGAATGCTTTCGGCAAACGCGGAAAAATATGACGACGAAATGGCCGAACTTCAAAGCTGCGGATTCGAATATGAGTTAAAATCGACATGCGGCCAAGAATTTTTAGACCTCATAAAATCTTCATCAGCAAACAAAGACCTAAATAAATTAAAAATCCTGTTAAAGTGATTGATAAAATTAAGTAAAAATGCTATTATATAGACGTAGCTTTAAATTGCCTCGGCAAATAAACTGCGAACGCGCGGAGCATATTAAATTATCGCGACTAACTACATACGGGCTCGGGGGGATGTGCGAATGTTATTTCCCGCGAACTCCGTACAGCGCGTGCCGTATTTACGAAAAGCTGAGAAAGGGCGGGAAGGTAGCGGTTATAGGAAACGGCTCCGACATTTTGGCGTCCGACTACGGCTTTGACGGTGGGGTGATCTGCCTTAAAAGAATGCGGGGGATTTTGCCAATAAGCGAGACCGAGATACTTTGCCTTGCCGGGACCAATGTCGCCGATATACTCGCGTACTGCAAAAAACGCTCCATCGGCGGTATGGAATATATGTACGGAATACCTGCAAGCATAGGCGGAGCGGCGTATATGAACGCGGGAGTGGGGCAATATTCGATTTCACAAAATATTGTCGGAGTTAAATGCTTCGGCGATTTTAACGGCTTTCTAAGCCGCGAAAAGTGCAATTTTGGGTATAGACACAGTACTATGTGTGACATAAATTGCCTGATTTTGTCCGTAAAGCTCAGATTTTGCAAATCTTCCGATATTGAAATAAGAGAAAGGACGGAGTATTTCAAAAACAAGCGCAGGCACCTTCCAAAGGGTAAAAGTTGCGGGTGCGTCTTTAAAAACGGCGAAAACTATTCGGCTGGGGAGCTGATAGATAGGGCGGGTTTTAAAGGCTTGCGCCGCGGGAATGCGTATGTTTCCGAAAAGCATGCCGATTTTATCATCAACGAGGGGGATTGCGCGGCCGACGTCAAATATTTAATTGATATAGTGAAGCGTGGCGTTTTGGAGCAATTCGGCGTCCGTTTGCATGAGGAAGTCGTTTACATAGGTGAATTTAATGATTTTAACGGCTGATTATCATACTCATACGCCGTATTCTCACGGCAAAAATACTGTTTTGGAAAACGCCACGCAGGCGGAAAAGCTCGGTTTGAAGCAAATTGCCATAACCGACCATGGTTTCAATCATCTTCTGTTCGGCTTAAAGCGCAAGCGTCTGCCCGATTTGCGCGCCGAAATTACAGAAGCGGAAAAGCTGACGGGCGTTAAAGTTCTTATGGGAATGGAGAGTAACCTCATTTCTTTGGATGGCGAAACGGATATGAGGGAAAGCGATTTGCAGTATTTCGATATTTATCTGTGCGGCATACACGAAGTGTTGAAATACAGGCATTTTTCGGATTTGTACAACATTATGATCGCCAATTACACTGCGTACAAGCTTGGCAAAAAGCCCTCGGCAAAGGTTATTTTCAACACCACAAAGGCTTATATAAACGCTATAACGAAAAATCCTATAGATATTTTGACGCATATAAATTACAAGTGTTGTTGCGATTTGAAAGAGGTCGCGGCGGCTTGCGCGGAATACGGCACTTATATAGAGATCAACACTAAAAAGCGGCATGTCTCCCTCGAGGAGCTTAAAATAATGGCCGAAGCGGGTGCGCGCTTTGTGATAGATTCCGACGCTCATTCAGCGGATAGAGTGGGGGATACGAAAATTGCCGAAGAGTTGCTGTCCGGCAGTGATTTTCCGCTTGACAGGATAGATAATATAGACGGCCGCCTGCCCACCTTCAGATTTGCCGAATACAAGAGGAAATTATCCGAAAATGCCTAACTTTACCGAAGAAATCAAAAATGAGATAATGCAGGCGGATTTTGACGGCGACTGCTGCAAAACGGCGTTTTTATCCGCCTTTATCCGCACGAGCGGGAGCATTATCTCCCGCGAGGGCAATTGCGGGTTTGAAATAATCACCGAAAATGAGCGCACAGCCGAGTTTGTAAACGGCTTATTTGAAAGCGTTTTCGGCTGTTCTCTGAATGTCGCGGACGCGAAAATCGATTCAATGAGCGGGCGGGACAAGTTCACTTTTGACTTCGTAAACGGGCAATCTGCGGCCATATTGGAAAAATTGGGCATAATTTTGCGCGAAAAGGACGGGATTTCGGTAATTTTCGGCATAGACGAAAGTCTCATAGAAAAGGATTGTTGCAAGGCCGCATACCTAAAGGGCGCGTTCCTCGGCGGCGGCAGTTGCACCTTGCCCAACGAACAAATTTACAGCAGTACGGGTTATCACTTCGAAATAGTTTTTTCAAACAGAATAACGGCGGGTGATTTCTGCGAGCTTTTATGCGATTTCGAGATACTCGCCCGCCTCGTTTCCCGCAAGGAAAATGCGGTCGTCTACGTAAAGAGCAAGGAGATTGTCTCCGATCTGCTCGGGGCGATGCAGACGTATAAATGCCTCGAAAAGCTGAATAAAATCGTCGAATACAAGGATAAAAGCAATAACGACAACAGAATCAACAATTGCTCTGTCTCCAATATCGACAAGGCCGTGCGGGCTTCGGTTGCCCAAATTAAAGCGATCGAGATCATATCGCGCACGATAGGTTTGCAAGCCCTCGATAAGATTTTGTTCGAAGTTGCCGAGGCGCGGCTCGCCGACCCGAACGCTTCCATGCAGGAGCTCGCGGACAGGCTGAATATAACCAAAAGCTGTATAAATCACAGAATGAGAAAGATTTGCGATATAGCCGCACAGCTGGCCTGATTATCGCAAAAACCATAAAGACGCAGGTAAAAAGGCGCATTTAAGCGTTTTACGGTACATAAAATGACTGATTTCGTTCATCTTCATCTTCATACTGAGTATTCCCTTCTCGACGGCGCGTGCAAGATCGATAACCTCATCGATTATTGCAAAAAAAACGGCATCGACACCGTATGCATGACCGACCACGGGAATATGTACGGCACCCTTCATTTTGCCGAAAAGGCGGCGATAGCCGGCATAAAGTACATAATCGGTTGCGAGTTTTACCTCACAAAGGACATGCACGACAAATCGGGCAACACGGCGGAGCACCTTATTCTTCTCGCCAAGAACAAAACGGGGTATAAAAATCTCGTACAGCTCGATTCCATGGCTTTCGTTGACGGATTTTACTACAAGCCGAAGATCGATTATAAAGTCTTGAAGGATCACTCCGAAGGTGTGATCTGTCTTTCCGCATGTCTTGCCGGGGGTATTCCGCGCAGGCTTCTCGGTGGCGATTACGACGGCGCAAAAGAGCTTGCCCTGTATTTAAAGAGCGTTTTCGGCGATGATTTTTACATCGAAATACAGGACCACGGCCTGTTCGACGAAAAGCGCGTACTGCCGCTTTTGATAAAGCTTGCCAATGAAACAGACGTACAACTTGTGGCGACGAACGACGTGCACTATCTGAGGAAAGAGGACGCGGTAATGCAGGACGTCCTCATGTGCATCCAGACGAAAAAAACGCTTGACGACACAAAGCGCATGCGGTTCGAAACGCAGGAATTTTATTTTAAAACGGGCGATGAAATGGCCGCGCTCTTTCCAACGCTGCCGCAGGCGATCTCAAACACGCGCGTTATCGCGGACAAAGTTACCGAGCCCGCTTTCAACCTCGATAAAAAGGGCTATCCCATAAGGGATATGACGCTCATCCCCGGTTACACTCCGCCGGACGGCTCCACGCCCGAAGAGTACCTCAGGAAACTCACCGACGAGGGCCTTGTGAAAAGGTACGGCACGGTTACCAAGCGCGAGAGGGAGCGCGCCGATTACGAGCTGGACGTTATCTGCCGCATGGGCTATGCGGAATACTACCTTATTGTCTGGGATTTCATAAATTGGTCCAAGGAAAACGGAATACCCGTAGGCCCTGGAAGGGGGTCGGGCGTGAGCTCCATAGTAGCTTATTCTATAGGCATAACGGACGTTGAGCCACTGCAATACGACTTGCTGTTCGAGCGTTTCTTAAATCCCGACCGCGTTTCCATGCCCGATTTCGATATAGACTTCTGCACCGAGCGGCGCGAAGAGACGATAGAATACGTCAGAAATAAATACAATCCCGAAAACGTCTGCCAGATAGTCACATTCGGCACAATGGCGGCCAAAAACTCCATAAAAGACGTCGGAAGAGTCATGCGCGTGCCCTATTCCGAGACGGACAAGCTGACCAAAATAATGGACGGCAAAACGTCAATAGGCGATTTGCTCGGGCGGAGATTGGCGGATATGAAGGCCAAAATCACCGCAGAGGAAGATCCGGATAAAAAATCGGAGCTCGAATCCAAATACAAAGAGCTGGCTGATATGAAAAACGCCGAGTTTTGTTCCATTTACGAAACGGACCCGACGCTTCACAAAGTCATAGATATGGCGTTGCAGATAGAGGGCATGCCGAGGCAAACGGGTATGCACGCCGCCGGCGTAGTCATCTGCCGCAAGCGCATTGCCGATAACGTGCCGCTTTCGAGGAACGGCGACGACATAACCACGCAATTCGTGGCAAAAGAGATCGAAGCTTTGGGCATGCTCAAAATGGACTTCCTCGCGCTCGTCACCCTGACGGATATAAAAAAATGCGTCGATTACATAAAAGAGGATACGGGCTTCGAGGTCGATTTCACGAAGATAGGTTATAAAGACGAGGGCGCGTACAGCCTCATTTCCGAAGGCGATACGGACGGGGTGTTCCAGCTCGAAGCCGGCGGAATGAAGAGATTCATGAAGCAACTCAAGCCGGACTGCCTCGAAGATCTTATAGCGGGAGTATCTCTCTATCGCCCCGGGCCCATGCGTTTTATTGACGATTTCTGCAAGAGAAAGCACGGCCAGGAAGCGATAGTATACGATTGCCCTCAGGAGGAGAGGATATTACAGGTCACTTACGGTATACCCGTTTATCAGGAACAGGTCATGCAGATTTTCCAGAACCTTGCGGGTTTCTCCCTCGGCGAGGCCGACCTCGTGCGCCGCGCAATGGGTAAAAAAGACAAAAAGACGCTTATGGCGCAAAAGGAAAAATTCGTCAACGGCGGCATAAGCGACACAAACGGCTCCGTCATCGAAGGGTGCGTAAAAAGGGGAATTTCCGAGGAAGTTGCCAATAAAATATTTTCCCAGATGGAAGGTTTTGCATCCTATGCGTTCAACAAATCGCATGCGGCGGCATACGCTACGCTCGCCTACCAGACGGCGTGGCTCAAAAAGTATTATTGCAAAGAATTTATTTGCGCGCTTTTGAATAACCGCCTCAACAAGATAGACGAAATTACAAAATACGTAATTTATCTCAAAGATAAAAACATGAAGGTTCTTCCGCCCGATATAAACAAGTCGAAAACGGCCTTTTCGGTCGAGGGCGACGGGGTGAGATTCGGCCTTTCCGCTCTGAAGGGCTCCGGCCAGGCGGCGATAGATGAAGTTATCAAAGAGAGGGAGGAACACGGGCCTTTCGTGGACTTCGAAGATTTCATTCTGCGCTGTGCGGGTTCTGTAAACAAGCGCATTATAGAGGGCTTGATTTTG
This sequence comes from uncultured Clostridia bacterium, assembly GCA_947629695.1. GTDB lineage: Bacteria > Bacillota > Clostridia > Christensenellales > Borkfalkiaceae > Coproplasma. Next base: position 20,378 of record CANREQ010000016.1, read on the forward strand.
GCGGGCGCGTTCGACTCCATGGACATAGCCCGCTCCCGTCTGTACGCCGTTTACGACGAATTATATTCCCGCGCGCTTGCGATAAACAAGCAAAAGTCGAGCGCGCAAATGACCCTTTTCGGTGATATCATTGCCGAAGAAAAGCTAAACGCCGACTATCCCGATCTGCCCGAATACGACCTCATGGAAAAGCTTTCCAAGGAAAAACAGGTCTTGGGCGTTTACGTAAGTGGCCACCCCTTCGAAAAATACATGTCCGCCTTTAAGGACCTCAATTTTAACTGTTCGTATCTTACGGATTACATGGAAGATTTCGACGGGTCGAGGGTGTACAACAAAATTTCCGACGGAATGACGGTGGAAATGGGCGGAATTATTTCCACCATGCGCCGCACAACCACCCGGAACAAGAACGCGTTTATGGCTTTCCTCACCCTTGAAGATATTTACGGCTCGATAGAGTGCGTGGCCTTCCCCACAATTTACGAAAGGGTCAAAGGCATACTCGCGAACGATAAAATCGTGACGATACGCGGCAAACTCGATTTGTCCAAAGAGGGGGAGCCGAGCATAATTTTGGATAACGTAAAGGAGTTTAACGCGGCCGATTTCGATAAAAAGGAAGAGGTCCCCAAAGCGCGCCGCCAACCCATATTGTGGCTGAATGCGACCGCGCTTTCGGACAGCGCATTCGACGATTTCGTCTCGATGCTCGGCAATTACGCGGGCGATACGCCCTGCGCGATACTCCGTGGCGATAAAAAATTCAAACTCCCCGGCGGGGTAAACTACTGCCGCGGCCTACTGGCGGAGCTGGGTGCGTTCATATACGAAGCGGACATAAAATACGTTGAGTAAAATAGCGACATTTAAGGCGCAAAACGGCTGTTACGGCGGGGATTTAGCGAAATTTTTCGCTGTTTTTCTCCGCCGTAAAAATATTTGCAAAGTTTTTGCAAAAAGGTTGAATTTATATTTTTTATTTGATATAATAGTCAGGAACGATAATTACACGTTATAAGGGGGCTTAGGCGGAATAATATCCGCAACGTGTAAATTGAAAAAATTCGGAGGAATTTTTTTATGAAGAGAATAGGTTTGCTGACCAGCGGAGGAGACGCCCCCGGAATGAACGCCTGTATCAGGGCGGTTGTAAGGACTGCGCTTTATTACGGCATAGAAGTGTACGGAATAGAGCGCGGCTATCAGGGGCTTATCGACGACGATATGGTCCCCATGGAAATGCGCTCCGTATCCGACATTGTACAGCGCGGCGGCACAAAGCTGAGGACGGCAAGATGCCTTGAAATGCTTACCAAAGAGGGGCAGAAAAAGGCGGTCAAGACGCTTGAAGCTAGAAATATAGAGGGCCTCGTCGTAATAGGCGGCGACGGATCTTTCAGAGGCGCTAAATGCCTGTCGGAAGAATACGGCATACCCACCATAGGCATACCCGGCACTATCGATAACGACCTCGAATATACTGATTACACTTTGGGTTTCGATACGGCGGTAAATACCTGTATAGACGTAATAAACAAACTGCGCGACACCATGACCTCGCACGAGAGGATTTCGGTCGTAGAGGT
>CANREQ010000017.1 GCA_947629695.1 uncultured Clostridia bacterium
GCGGGTGGTTATCGTATAGAAATCGCCGTCCGTCTGCTCGTCATAGTCCGAGGTGTTCGCCTCATGCAGGGTGACGGAAACTTCCTTGGGCTCTCTCATCAGCATTTTTATTTCAAAGCCTTCGCCCGCCCAATTGAAATTGTAGAATTTCAAGTCCAGCACGATAAAATACGTACTGCCTTGAGTTAAATCGTAATCGGCGTAAATTCTGCTTTCGTTTATGTTGCCGCTGGGGCTGTCCTCCTCACTTGTAATACCGAAGCGGTAATCAATATCCTGGGTATAAGCGGCATACTCCGCGAGGCTACCGTGACCCGCGCCGCCTTCATCCTTTTTTCCGCACGCCGAAAGGCATGCCGCGCCGAAAGCAGCGCAACAGATAAACAAAATTGATATAAACCCCAATATAAACTTCTTCATAATTTCACCGTAAATCAGTTATCATAGCGACGCCAAAAACAGGAACTGTAATCCATTGTCAAAAGCTTTGCATTTTGCATCGAATTTGATGAAACAGCCGCGTCCTGCGCGTTTGACATATCCTCGCCCACGGCAACTTTCCAATTTGCCGTACTGCCGAAAACAACTTCACCGAGAGCCGTGCAATTGAAAAACGCCTCTTTGCCGATAGAAGTTACACTTCCCGGAATTGTTATAACAGACAGGTGCGCACATTTATAAAATGCGCCGTTACCTATCGATTTTACTCCCTCAGGAATGGTCACACCCGTGCCGCCGAAACCCGCGAAGGCATAATCCTTTATTGCGGTTACGCCTTGGGGTATTTCGAGCGTTGTCATAATCTCGCCGTCCGAATAGAAGTTACCGCCCAATGACAGGGGATTTGCGGACGCATCGGCAAAAATTATATTGCACCACGCCTTTAAATCGGTTATATTTACTTGTTTTAAATTTGTACAGCCGGCAAACGCCTTTTCGCCGAAAGAGGCAACGCTTAAGGGAACGGTAATGCTTTCGAGCGCGGAGCAATTTGCAAACACTTTGGCGCCTACCGAAGTCACACCTTCCGGTATCGATAAACTTTTGCCCTTATATCCGCTGAAAGCGCTATCCGCTATCGCGGTGACGGAAGGGTTTTCTCCCCACTTTATCTCCGCCGCACAACCGTAGAAGGCGTTACCGCCTATCGAAGTCACGCTGTCGGGAATATTCAAACTTGTAAGACTTGTGCAGTTATAAAATGCACTGTTGCCTATATAAATTACGTTTTTCGGTAAAGTTATATTTTCCAGCCTGCCACACTTGTAAAACGCGCTATCTCCTATGGAAATCACACTGTCCGGCATAGATATACTGCTTAAATACGAAAAATCGGAAAACGCGCCGCCCGCTATGCCTTTCGTGCCCGCACTTAAATCCAAAGCCGATTTATTGTAAGAATCGAATCCCACTACCCATTTATCGACATAGCGCGCACCGTCAGTAGTTTTTATTAACTTCGAACAATTATAGAACGCATTTTCACCAACAGATGTCACATTTTCGGGTATAGTTAAGTTTTCGAGTTTTGTGCACCCCGAAAATGCACCGTATTCTATCGAGATAATACTTTCAGGGATAACAATACTGCTAAGGCTTGAACAACTCTTAAATACACACTGTTTTATAGCCGTCAAACCTGCGGGTATTTCAACTCCTTTAAGTGCAGAACAATATTCAAACGCGTTGTTTCCTATTGATGTAACGCTTTTCGGTATGTTTATATTTTCGAGAGCAGCGCAATTATAAAAGGCATTACTACCTATTGAGTTTATCCCGGCCATAACAATATTAGTGAGATGCGTACAGCCGTAAAACGCATTATCACCTATCTTATCCCCGCCCGTGATAATAACCGTTTTCAATGACGAAGGCACTATATAAGAGCCGGAACTATATCGCGATGCTTCAAATATATAACCGAAATCGCTTTTATCGGAACCGTTCCCCACAAAAGGAAGCGTTATGCTTGCTAGACTTGTACAGCCGCCGAAAGCATTACCGCCTATCGTTTTTACGCCGCCAGGTATGACAACATTCGTAAAACTTTCACATTCATAAAATGCGTCGCTACCTATAGAAGTTACGCTTGCCGGCAAAGTTATATTCGCAAGATTTGAACATCCGTAAAACGCGCTATCCCCAATAGAAGTTACACCCGTCGGCAGAGTTATATTCGCAAGCTTGGAACAGCCATGAAACACGCTGTTGTTTATTGCGGTCAAACCTGCGGGTATTTCAACTCCTTTAAGTGCAGAACAATATTCAAACGCGTTGTTTCCTATTGATGTCACGCTTTTCGGCATGTTTATATCTTCAAGCGCAGTGCAATTATAGAAAGCCTTTAACCCCACGGAAGTCACGCTTTCGGGAAGTTGTATTTTTGTAAGTTTAGTACAACCGTAAAACGCATTATCGCCTATCTTATCCCCGCCCGTGATAATAACCGTTTTCAATGACGAAGGTACTATATAAGAGCCGGAACTATATCGCGATGCTTCAAATATATAACCGAAATCGCTTTTATCGGAACCGTTCCCCACAAAAGGAAGCGTTATGCTTGCTAGACTTGTACAGCCGCCGAACGCGCTTCCTCCTATCGTTTTTACGCCGCCAGGTATGACAACATTCGTAAAACTTTCACATTCATAAAACGCGTCGCTACCTATGGAAGTTACGCTTGCCGGCAAAGTTATATTCGCAAGATTTGAACATCCGTAAAACGCGCTGTTCCCAATAGAAGTTACGCTTTCGGGTATAGTTATCTTTGTTAGGCTTGTGCAACCCTCGAACGCACTGTTTCCTATTGTGCTTATCCAATTAAACTGAATATCGGTAAGATTTTTACATTTGCAGAAAGCCTTGTCACCTATCTGTACGGTCGTTTTGCTTTCAGAAAACCGCACAGCTGAGAGGCTTTCGCAATTTGCAAAAGTATATTGCCCGATTGAAGTTACCCCGCCGGGTATAACTATATTTTCTATTGAGCTACAACCCGAGAAAGCATACTCACCTATATACGTAACTCCTTGAGGGATTTCAATATCCGCAAGAGACGAACAGTTTCCGAAAGCCCCGTATCCTATATATGTAAGATTTGCAGGCAAGTCCAGACTTTGCAGAGCCGTCTTATTTGCAAACGCCATTTCGTCTATCGCCGTTACGGGGTATCCGCCGAAATATTCGGGTATAGATAAATCAGTAACCGCATAACTGACAAGATTCGTCACGGTGTAAGCCGTTTTTTGCTCGTTAAGCTTCATTCCAAGTCCGCTTCCCACCGCAAACGGGGTTGATTTACCCTGTCCGTCCACATCCAGCCATGCGGTGAACACTATCCCATGAATCATGTTTATTTCGTATATAACGCGGTATCTAACTATATCTCCGCCCTGTTGAGGCACGGCATAACGGGTGGAAAATACGTATTCGTAATCTTCCGTATGCTCGGTAAAATCGTATGTATAAGCCTCGTGCAAAGTCGCCACCAAACTGTTGGTATCACATATGCGGGTGGATAAAGTGAAATTATCCCCCGTCCAACCGAAGCCGTGAAATGCACAGTCGAGGACGAGATAGTATGTATTGCCCTGTTCCAATTGCATGTCGGAGCGCAACGCTCCGTCGTTTATCTCTCCGTTAGGGCTGTCCACGTCGCTCGTTATTGAAAATCTGTATTCAATATCGGACGAATACACTTCAAAACCTTTGGCCGGCGTCCAAGTGATTTCGTCGCCGCCTTCTTGCCCGCCTTCATCGCCCGTTTTATCCCCGGAGCATGCGGAAAGCGCGGCGGCCCCGCCGCATAAAAATATTAAAGTTGTAATCAAAAGCAGAAACTTTTTCATAAAAACCTTGGGCCGTGCCGATAGGGTAAAATTCTTTTGACAGCGGCCCGTTTTAAAATCCGCGGCCGCAATTATTTCAAACTCCCGCGCACAGGTTTTGCGCTTAATTTTCGCCGTCCTCCTGATAGGCTTCCAGGCACTCGGGATGGGAAGGCAGTCCCGAAGCGGGGAACTCCTCCATGGTGGCGACGCGCGTCCCGTCCTCCCTCTCCGTCAGCGTGAGCGCCTTGTTCACGCCATCGAATATCTGGCAGTGGGTTATGGCGAGAATGGCCACGTCCTGCTTCCTTAAATTCGTTATGAGTTTGTTGAGTATGTATTTGTTCTTGCCGTCGAGGTTATTCAGCGGCTCGTCCATGACGACCAGCTTGAGGCCGCAAACTTCCGCCTTTATTACCCCCGCAAGCACGTTTATCATTTTCTGCTGGCCGCCGCTCCAGAAATGCACGTTTTTGGATTTGAACGTGCTGTATTTGCATTGGAAGCTCGCCGCCAAGTACTTTTCGTAGTATTCGCAAATGGCTTTATCCGCGTTTTTGAGCCGCTCCGCGCGTTGCGCCGCCGTGAGCTCCCCCCTGTACGAGAGGGCAAGCTTGCAGGAATTATATATAAAGGAATAAGCGGAATCCCACGTCAAAAACTTTTCTTCCTGGCCTATGTAGGAGACGGTGCAGTTGAGGCGCGTCAGCTCGTCACTCGTGAAGAGGTGTATGCTCTTGTCCGGGAAGTTGCCGTCGAGGAAGTTTATACTTCCCGAAAGCACCTTGAAATAATTGACACCCTGCAGGCGGAAGAGGCGCAAGAAGGTGGATTTGCCGCACCCGTTCCTGCCCTTTATCAGCACGAAGTCGCCCAAGTTTACGTCGAATGTGCCGTACTCTATCTTAAAACGGTATTCTTTATCTGTCTTTTCGTCGTTCTTTACGCCCAAAACCAAGTCTTTTACGCTTACGATTTTTATTTTTTCACCGGACATTTGTAATATCTCCTCACTAAAAACAATGTATATAATGTTACCGCCAAAGTGCCCGCGCAGGGCAAAAACAGCGCCGGGATAAGATACATCAGGCCAAACCCCGAAAGCCCGACGGAGTAGATCGCCGCCGCGACAAAGGAAGGCAGAATGTATTTAATTGCGTTTTCCGCCCATATAAGCCAAAACAGCTTGCCCTTGCTTTCCCCAAGCGAGACAAGCACGCGGTAATCCTGCCTGCGTGACATGAAAAGAAACCGCTCGCATACGGCCATAGCGGCGACAAACGCCGCGAGCGACACAGCCGCGTATATCCATAAATTGCCGATATTTTCCTCTTTCCAATTATTTATAAATTCGAGGTTGATAAGCGAGGGATATTCGTCCCCGTCCGTCGTAAACGAGACATATGAAAAGGATTTGTCCAACAGCTCCTCTTCATAGCTAACCACGACTATGCCGTCCCGCTTGAAATCCTTGTCTATGCCCGTCTGCGCGGTGATAAAGCGGTCTACCTTGAACTGCTTGTCCGTGCCGATAAACCGCACACAGTCGCCGATATTCAGCCCGTAATCATGCGCGAGGTTTTTGCTCACCGCGCACAGACCGTCGGACAGCGTACCTTCGAAATATATGTCGTTGCTCCCGTAGGTTACCCCGGGAGCAATCATCAATATATCGCAACTTACGTTTATGTCCTTAGAGCCCGAAACATGATGCTGTTTCAGGTAATAGAAGCTGTCCTCGCCCGTAACCTGCCCCGAATAAACTATCTCGTTATGCGGGGCGTCGTTTATCCTCTTTAATTCCGAAAAGGCTACGGCCGCGTTCTTTGAAAAAAACTGAAATATGAATATGTCCGCCACGAGGATAATTGCGAAAATTATCGCGTGAAACAGAAACGTCCTTATCTTTACGACAAACGGGACGCCGCGTTTTATACGGTCCATTCAGACCCTCCTAACGTTAATTTATCACGCCGCCGAATTTGCGTACATCCTGCCGAGATAGATAAACACAAACGCTATGACGACGGGCGCGGCTATGAGCACGGGCAGGGTGCAATACAGCGCCGTCTTTATGCAGTCCGCCGCGAAGAAGGTTTTTGCCGCCGCCAAATAGATTATGCCGAAGCCCGCGCCCGCGATTACCGCCGCCGTGATGAGCGAGGTGAGCGCGTACAGGCCCGCCATTACTATATAGCGCATACCGTCGTCGCGCCTTAAAAGATCGTTTTTCCTGTTGGTCACCGTAAACACTATATTTAAAATAAGGAAAAGCACGCCCGAAGCGATCGCCACGGAGATATTCAACGTGTTTATCCCGCGCTCCGTGCTCTCCACGTTATCCTTTATCAGCGCGAAATCGTCTTCCTTATCGGCTACCTGTCCTTTGCTCGACCCCGAGCCCTCGCCGATATAATCCTTCAATAGCTCCGTAACGCCCTCTTTATCTTTTGCCGTGATAAATGCGCCGCCGTAATTAGCGGGTTTTAACGCGTTTTTCATCTCGTCGGTGAAATTTATGAGCACTATGCCCTTTTTCAGCGTGCCGAATGTGGACGTGAGATATATGCCCGCCACGTTGAACGTAAATACTTTATTCATCAACGTAAAGGATAACTTATCGCCCACCCCTACACCGAGCCTCTGCGCGGCAAGATTATCGAGCATTGCGCCCGTTTTATCGTAACCGCCCTCGATGCACGTCTTTTGGGTTATAAGCGATATTCCGCTGTCGTCCATATCGTCCGAGGCGAGAAGCCAAACTTCCCTTGCCGAATTTTTATTGGGGAAGGCGTTGGAAAACGCATAGAAAGGGAACACCTTATCCACCGAGGGATCGCCTTCTATATCTTCCACCTGTTGAGGGCTCGGGGAGGAAATATAAAAATCGAATTGCGTGCGGGTATAACTGCTCTTCTTTTCTTCCACCTCGACTATTTTACCGACGTTGATTATGCCGGCCGCGGCTATCGCGCCTATAAACACGATCGCAAGTATTATGTACTTTAAATAATATCTGAGAAAAGTTTTCATATTCTATCACCAAAATTACAACCAAATAAACGATACGCTGTTAGAGAAACTCGACGGAATTATGTTTTCGTTATTGCTGAAAGCGCGTATTCTGAACTCGGCAAATCCTACGACATAATCACCCATATTTACACTCATTTCATCGCCTATTCCAAAAACCGGTATTCCGTTTTCGTCCTTGACGTCTACTCTTAAAATTTCCCCGCTTTCGTCCGTAAACGGCTCGGAAAGCTCACTGCCCTTGTAGAACAGATAGTAATCGGCATTCTTTACATTATTCCAGATGAGCGTACCCATATCGTCAACGGAGAGCTGGGGCTTTTCTATCTGAACGGAAATTATCTTGAGGTTTTTGGTATAGCCGTCGCTCCCGAGCAGTCTATACGAATCCGCGCTTGCCATTGTTGTGGAAGGATCGAAGCGGTAGCCTATCATTATATGGGATTCTCCCGCCTGCATTGGCGTTAACTGTACTATCATGTTGATAGTCTTTGGTTGCGTGGAAACAGGGGGGATTTTAAAGGATACGGTAGTGGTTTTGCCGAGCTTGCCGCTTCCCGCGTCAACGAAGGTCATCTCCTCGATGAGGCCGGTGCTGACGTCTTCCATTTTGCCGTCCATAGTGTCGAGCTGGTCGAATGTTATATCGACGTTCAAAAGACTCTGTCCGTCATTGTTCTGCGCAGAAGTGACGTCGAATGTCAGAATGAGGTAATACTGCGAATCCACATCGAGCGACGTCCACTTATGCGCCGTATCTATACTGAATGTGTCGGGGTCGTACTCTTCCGCCTTCACGAATCCGAACTCGGGGTCGCTTATTTCGATATCCGAAGCGCCCTTTGCACTGCCGCCCCTTGTAAGCCCGTTGTCGCAGGCAGCAAAACAAGCAACCGCAAGCGCAAGGGCCAAAGCCATTGTGAAAATCCTTAATAACTTTTTCATATATTTCTTCCTCTATTTTTATTTATTTAAACTGAAAGCTCGGCTGTCATAATCTGTGCCTGATCACCGCTCGTAATGCTGATGGTAACTTTGATTTTTGATACTTTTGCTCCTTCCACTGCAGATTGCAAGCCCAGCAAATAATTTACCTGTACATAGAGAATATCATGATTTGAAGATGCACGTTGCGTTGCCGACGCTTCGTTCTGTTCTTTGTATCCTATCAGATTGCCGTCCTTGTCATAATTTTCCAACCTAAATGAGAAATTGATAACGTCAATCGCGTCACAACCGCCGAACATAAAGTAAATCTGGTTTTTTGTCGAACCTTGGCTGAGGAAGAACGTTATGTTCATATTGAACACGTGCGCCCAGCCGCTTTCGGGAGTGTTTTCGGAGTCGAGCTCATCATCGGCCTGCGCGATACTGCGGCCGTAAACTTCGAATATGCCCTGCGGCAAGTTGGAGATCAATCCGCCGGTGAGCACCTTTTCCTCGCCGTCGAGGACGTAGTAGTATTGCACATTGCTTCCGCCCTCTGCGGTCACCTGCGCGGCCCCGTTTGTATAATTTATCTTTGTGGGAGCGGCGAGCTTTTTGACCTCCGTCGGCTCCGATACTTCGGAGGGAAGCACTATCTCGAATCCTTCCTCTTTGCCGCCTATCGCGGAGAGCCTTGCCCTTATGAGATATTCACCGGCCGTGCGGATCTCGTCAAGCGAGGTTATCGCCGTGTAATCCGTGCCGCCATCCTTTGCGCGATACTCGAGATTGAGAACATACTTGCTTTGGTCGTATGTCGCTTCCACCTTGTGGTTTGACATGCCTATCGTGGGCTTTACAAGCTTTTTGAGCTTTACCTTTACCTCGTCGGACTCGACCTCGAGGGCGGTTGAAGAGCTCTTCACCCTCTTTGCGTAAATGGTGTGCTCGCCTTCGCCGAACTCGTTTACGGCCTGTAAAGTTGCCACCCAATCGCCGTCGTCTATTTTATATCTGTTGTTGGGGTCGGTATCCGTATCCCAATTGTTGCCGGAAACTGCCAGCCTGGGGCTCTCCTGCTTGGTTACGGCCGCGCTCTCGAGGAGCACCGTCTTGCCGCCGACCGTAGCGGTCACGGCTATGACGTTTCTGCCGACGTTCCACGCTATATCGGGCGCGTTGAGCTGAATCAACGGGGCTGCAAGACTCTGATAAGGCTCGCCGTTTATCGTTACGGCATAGGTCGCGTTGTTGCCAACGCTGTTCCACTTGAGGTTGTTCTCCTCCACGAACGCGCTGTTGCCCACCGATACGTCAAACTTGTACTTGTCGGAGGGGATCCTGTCCAAAACGTTGGATTTGCAGACAATTTCCACGGTGTGCAATTCGCTTGTGTACTTTTCAAGGAATTTGTCGTCGGCGAGGTTGAAGTTTTTCCTCGTGAAAGTCGTCCAGAACTCTCCGTCAACATAAATATCGAAGGTGTCCGCGTTTTCTTCCGCCTGCCAGCTTATTTCGCCGTTGACATAGCTTACCGACGTGAGCGGGCTTATCCTGTACAACTGCTTGGAAGTAACGCCGTCTATCGCTTCCCCGCCTTTTGCGACGATCATAACGCTGTTATCGCCGTAATTCAACTGCACTTGCATGTAGCTGTTTTGCGTGGGGTCAAGGGAGGAGCCGTTTATCGCGAGCTCGTAGCTGTCCGCGCCCTCAACCGCCGTCCAGCTGAGCGTGCCGTTTTCGTACGTCAGGCCCTCGGGCGATTGAAGTTTGGTGACCTTGAATACCTCCGACATTGCGGAATCTTCGTACTTATCCGAATCATTTATCGCCCTGACCTGTATTGAAAGCTCCCCGAAGCCATCGTACTTTGTCAAGTCGTAGCTGAGGGTATCGAGCGTTTCAAGCGCCGTCGAGGTGTTGTTTATGTAAAGCTGATAGCTGACCGCATTGGGGACGAAATCCCACGAAACGGAGTTGCCCGAACGGGTGAGAACGGGCGTGTTGAGCTGCGCCGCGTTTACCCTTATGGTTATCGTCGTCTGCTTGCCCGAATAATTTACCGTGACCGTCTGCGTGCCTATCTTTTCGGGGTCGTACCCGCCGAGCATTTTCATGGTCACGGGCTCGGTTACCTTCTCGCCCGACCGCTTTTTATAGGATACGGTGTAATCGGAAAGGTCGGGCTGGTCGCCGTAAGTCACCTCTATTACCTTTTCTATATTGAACTCCACAGAGTCCCTGTCCACGGAATTGAAAAACGCGAACATCGAAACGCCGACGGCCAGCGCGACCGCCAAAACAGAGGATACGATTATTATCCCGCGCTTGCGCTGACGCTTGCGCGCCCTGACGTAGTTGCCCCACACCTTGGTCTCGGTGAGGGTAAGGGTATTTTCGCCCGAAGAAAGATATTTATTGCAGTAAGACTGCACATTGCGCATGAATTTCTTGGTCTTGGGGGTGAACGAATTTACGCCGAACACGCTTTCGGCTATCTCTTCGTTGGAGAGCAATCCGCGCAGATACATTTCGCCCATCTCCGCCCATTCATCCTTCTTGGCGTAGAAGAGATAGAATTTATCCATGGCGAAAACCTTGTCTTTCGTCCTGATTATGTAATCTATTATATTATCGCGCAGGGAGATGAAACTTTTCCTGTTGCCCCTCGTTTGCTGTATCATATCGTTCCAATCGGCGTCGTTGCCGAGGTAGGGATATGCGCTTACGAGGTCGGCATACAGTCTTTGACCCCGCTCTGGATTTTCATCCGAAAATTTTACGACTGCCGTTCTCAATCTGTATTGCAGGTCCCTGTCCTTTTTGGCTCCCCTTTCGTCGGCTATACCCGCGATTCTGAGGATAAAATCGCTCCACAGCTCGATAAAATCGTCGTTGCACATCTTTTCCTTTAAAGGCGAATTGGTTGCGTGCGCCAAAACGTCTTTGGTGTTGCCCGAAGTTCTATAATCGTCCTCGATTTTGACAAGTTCCGCTTTGGCCGCGTCCTTATCCGCCACCAACTTTTCATAGAGCTTGATGTTTGCGTCCTTTATATTTACGATTTTGCCGCAGAGGGAACACTTTACCTGCCCTTCCAATTTACTGAAAGGAATATCGGTTTCCCCGCAATGCGGACATTTGACATTAGCTATCATTTTTTTACCTTCCGAAATGTTGCTTTGTATTTAAATCTCTTTTAAGATGATTTCCCTTATGTATTTTACGCGGGTTTCCGCGCGGCCGCCATTATCCGTTTATCCGCGAAAAGAAGTCGTCATCGTCGCCGCCTTCACCTTCGCCTTCTGCGGGCGGGGTTTCCGCGTCGTCCGCCGCGGCTTTCCCGACGCTGTCCTGCGTCTCCTCATTTGCGGTCTGCACCTCCGCGGCCTCTGCGGGAACATCTTCCGCCTCTTGGCCGGGAGTTTGCTCTTCGGCGGACTCCTCAGCGGGGGTCTCCTCAACGGGGGCCTCCTCTGCGGGAGTTTGCTCTTCGGCGGGCAGAGGCTCCTCTTCCGCCGCTATGCCGTCCGCAAATTCACCGTCGGTTGCGGGCGCTTCGGCTTCGGCGGAGTTCTCCCCGTCGGCCTCGGCTTGCCCCTCGGGCTCCTGTACCTCATCCTCGTCCGGCTCGTCGGGATGCAGATATTTGCGGCCCTTTTTGGTTATGACCCTGCCGCGCTCGGTCTTATCCACAAAGCCTATCTTTATGAGGTAGGGCTCGTAGCGGTATTCTATGTCCTCGTTCTGAATGCCGCTCTTGGACTCTATAGTGATGAGCGCGAGGGGTTTTTGCGCCTCGTCGAGGATGCGTAAAAGTTTTATGTCGTTTTTGGTGAGGCCCAGCCCGTCTATCTCGTGTATGCCGAAATAGGTGTCGGTGGTCTCCTTTGTCACCACGGTCTCGTCGTCTGCGAGGGCGACGTCTATTACGCCCTTGACGTACGTCTCTATAGTCCTCGGGATGCCGCGGCAACGGCGGGAAATTTCCTCTATCGCCTCGTCCGTCGCCGTGTAGCCGAGCTTATCGAATTTGCTCTTTATGAGTATGGCTTTGTCCTCTTCGGTGTAGTCCTCGAGCTCTATTACCGAGAAGCGGTTCAGGAAGGGTTTAAGCAACTCGCCCGCCTGCGTCGTCGCGCCTATGAGCGTGAAGCGGGGAATGCCGTATGTCTGTTCCGAGCCCGCCTCGTCGATGAGGGTGAGCGAAAACTCCGTAATTATAGAGAGCAACGCCGTCTGTACATCCTTTTTGAGGGTATGTATTTCGTCTATGAAAACTATGCAGCTGTCCGTGAGTTTGGAAAAATACAGCAGCAAGGATTTTACGTCTTTTAAATTTGTCGCGTTCATCTTCAGAAAGGGCATGCCCATTTCGTTGGCTATTATGTTGACGAGTGTCGTCTTGCCCAAGCCGTAGGGCGAGCAGATGAGAAGATGTGCGAGGGGGTTGCCCGTCTTTTTCGCCGCGCCTATGGAAATTTTGAGGCTCCTCTTCGCCTTTGCCTGACCGATATAATCGTCGAACGTCAAAGGCATGAGCGTATTGCCCGATTTGAATTTGGGCTGTTTGCCCGCAGGTTGGGGCGCAGGCTGAGGCGCGGGTTGAGAATACGCGGGCGCGGGCTGGGGAGCCGGCCGGGGCGCGGGTTGGGAATACGCGGGCGCAGGCTGGGTATATGCCGGCGAGGGCGGGGGAACAGGCCGCGCGTAAGCGGGCGCGGGCTGTGAATATGCGGGCGGGGGCGGGGGAACGGGCCGCGCGTATGCGGTCGGCGGGGTGGGCGCTTTGGGCGCGTATCCGCCGTACTCCGCGGGGAGGCGGGATCTGTCGAGCGAAAGCGCGGATATGGTAACCGCCGTGACCATGCCCTTCTTCAGCTCGTCAAGGACGGGCAAAAGCTTGGTTATGGCGTTCCTTATCTTGGTTTTTTCCGCCGGGATCTTAGCCGCGGTATAATCCATGTTGAGGCAGTTCAAGAGCCTTTTGAGCGTATCGCCCGCCGCGTTTGCCCTGCCGTTGTATACGTAATTTTTGGTTTGGTTGAGTAAAGTGAGATATTCGCCCATCAGATTTCTCCGTTTTCAAATGATTTAAACAATTCGAGGCTTTCCGCCGTGACCGAATTTCTGTATGTTGCCATGACGTCGGCCATATCCCTGTCCGTCACGGGCTCTTCGCTGTTTACGCCGTTTTCGAAATTGGCGAGCGTCCTTTCAAACGCCTTTTCTTTCATCTTGCCGAGAATGGTGCTTATGTCCGCGCAGGAATAACCTTCGAGGAGATCCACCATGCGCTCTTCGCCTATATCGCCGTTCAAAAGCGATGCGTTTTTGGAGAACGCCTTTCTGACCAAAAACGCGCGGGCCTCGGCGTCGGGCAAGCCGACGTATATGTGAGTATCGAAACGCTTGCCGCGGATAAGCGCTGTGTCAAGCGCCCACGGCCTGTTTGTCGCGCCTATTATGACGCGCACACAGCCGCTCTTTTCCTCGTGGAAGCCAGAAAGGCATGTGAGGAAAGTAGTCAGAATATCCTTGGTGTGGCGGGAATCCTCGCTCTCACGCGAGGCGAACAGGGAGTCGAGCTCGTCGAAAAATATCAGGCACTTTTCGAATCTTTCCGCCTCTTTGAATATCTGCACCACCTTTTTGGGCCCTTCGCCTACATATTTATCGAGCAGATCAGACGCGTTGATTATCGCATAGGCGCATTTGAGCTCCCCCGCGATAGCCTCCGCGACAAAGGATTTGCCGCATCCGGGCGGGCCGTACATGAGTATCCTGCATCCCGCGTCGTCCATGTATTTGCTGTACAGCTCCGGATTTTGCAACGGCGCGAGCACGCGCAGACGTATCTGCTTTTTGACTTCCGCCAGCCCGGCCACGTCGTCGAGGGTGGTAGTGGGCGCTTTATCCGAGAAAAACTGAAGCTCCCCCGAAGGGTTTTCGCCGCCGTCCGCCCTCTTGGGCGCGCCGCCCGCCGTGCGCGGGGGTGCGCTCCTGTCTGCGGAGAAGGGGTTTATGCCCTTTTCGAGGGAGGTTGCGAGCGACTGCAATTTTTTGTACTCGCTCTCGTACCGCCTCTTCATAGGCTCTATTACGCAGTTTGCGATGAGCTGGGCGCACAGCGACGTTGCGCTGTCGAGATAGTATTTGCCCTCTTCGATATTGCCGGCCGAAAGCGCCGCCTGCGTCATCTTCAGAGCGTCCTCGTAGCTCTTTCTCTTTATGTCGAAATTGAAAACCGCCATATTATAACTTCCCGTCCGTGCGGCGCGCTTGTCAGTCGCTGTTTATCGCCGCGAAAAAGTCCTCGTTGGCTTCGGTCTGCGAAGCGGGCTGCACGTTCTTTGCCGCCCCGCCGTTTGTCGTGAGCAACAGTCTTTCCTTGAGGGAATCGAGCTCCTCCCTCGAACGGGTGGTAGCCGTCGCGGGGTTGACGCTTGTCATCATCGACGACATCGCCTTCATATTGAGCTGGCCCTTCATCAGTCCCTTTTTGAACTTCATCAGATCCTTGCTGTTTCTGCTCATGCTGGGCATCGCGCTCATCATATCGGCGGCCTTGCGCAAGATGGGGCGTATTCCGTTTATCGTGTCCATAAACTGCGCCGTCTTTACGTACGTCTGGTATTGCACGCGTATGGTCTGGATGACCTTCTTGATGTCCATAAAGTAGAAGATCGTGTTGGCGAGAAGCTCGTATCCCGCTTCGTCGTTGTCCAAAAGTCTTTCCTTGGCGTCGTTGCTGAACTCGTCGATCATCTTGTCGATGCCCTTTTCGGTGGAGATAAGCGCAGTGAGTTGCTCCTGCGCCTCCTGCTGCGCCTGCATCTTCTTCATTTCCTTGTTTACGTCGAACATAATTTACCTCTTTTTTAGTCGTTCATCAATTTGAATTGGTTTATTCTGTCTATATCGCTCTGCTTGGTAGTGGGAACTATCTTGCCGAGGGATTTGTCTATCATTTCGTTTGTGTATTTGAAATCCTCGAAGGCGCGCCCATCGCCCTGCTTTCTGCTGCGGCTGAACTCGTCAACGAGCATGTCTTTCAAAGACTCGATGAAATTTTTGATGTCGCGGTTGGAATAACCCCTGAGCCGTGCGGCCAACGCGTCGAGCTGTACGTCCGGGGCTATGTTGGGGCCTATCTTCGCCCACAAAATGTCGTAGATCACCTCGTACTCGGGCAGGGGGATCTCTATCCTCGTGTTGGCGCGCGAAAGTATCGCGCCGTCGAGGTTGTAAGGGCAGTTTGTAGCCGCTATGACAAGCGTGCCCTTTGCCGACGAAAAGCCGTCCATCATCTGCAACAATACGGTCACGCGGGAGCCCGCCGTGGGGTCGCCGGAGGCCTGTTTTCTGTCGGGCGCGAGGGTGTCGAACTCGTCGATGAACAGCACGCACCTGTCGAATTGTTTGCAGAACTCGAACACGGCCTGTATGTTCTTTTCCGATTGCCCCACCTTGCTGTCCGACAGCTGGGAGCCGACTATGGAGAAGAAGGGGATATCCTCCCCCATTCTGTTTTTCAGCTCCTGCGAGATGGCCTTTGCGAAGAAGGTTTTGCCCGTGCCGGGAACGCCGTACAGGAGAATGAAGGTCTTGGGCTTCTTTCCCAAAAACTCGTTGAACGCCCTCTCCTCGTCGGTCAGGAAAAACTCCCTTTCTATGAGCGCCTTTTCCTCGGTCATGCCCTTTACGTCGTCGAATGTCACCACGTCGTTGGAATCCCTGACGAGGAACTGCGCGACGTCAACGCCGTTTATGACGTAGTTTACGTTGCCGTCCTTTTTGGCGCCTTCGCCCTTGTCCTTATCGCCCTTCGCGCTCTTTGCGGGCGCGTTCTTTGCCGGCGAGGGCTGTTGGGGCTTGGGTTGCTTGGGCGCATAGGATATTTCCTCGTCTCCGCCAAGCTTGCCCTCGCAATAGGCGTACATTTCCTTGAGTTTTTGGGCGTTGCTCGCCATAACCTGCTTTTTCTGCGGGTCGCTCGTCTCGGCATAGATCCTGCTGCAAAGGGGCATAGCCTTTTCTATGAGCGCCTTGGTCTGTGCATAATCGTTGATCGAAGCGTAGCGTTCTATCTCCTTTCTCAGCTCCACAAAACGCACTTCGAGGTTAGAAGAAACTGCCATATGTCCTCCCCTTTATTTCTTGAGATTGAACAGATCCTCGTCCGCTTCGGCTTCCTGGGAGGTCATCTCGTCGTATTGCTCCAGCCGCGAGGAGACTATGTCGTCTATTTCCTTGTCGTTTACATTGCTCGTGGCGTTGTCAATATCCGAAATCTTCTTGGAAACTCTGCCGAATATGCCGTCCATTTTCTGTATGCCCTTGGTGAAAATGTCGTCGAAATCGCTCACTTGCCTCAGAATTTTCTTTATCTCGGGCGAAACGCTTATCTTGTTCGCCTCGTCGAGCACGGTGCCTATGGAGGCGTACACGTCGTTTTTGGCGAACGCTTCGTCTATCATGAAGGAAAACTGCTCTACCTGGTCCATAAGGTCCTGCATTTTTGCCTGGCGGGCAAGCACCAGCTTGAGCTTTTGCTTGTACCTATCGACCTCGGAAATTCTCCTCTCCCTCTTCAGCGTAACGATCTTCTGGAGATACGCTTCCACCGAAGTTTGATACTGATTCAACAGCCCCTGTATGGAATCCTTGCACCTGTCGAGCGCGAGGTCTATTTTAACCTTGTTGGGCTGTACTTTTTTATCCTTTTTCCCTAACATATCTCAAACTCCTTACATTTTGAAAAGATCGTCGCTGAGCTCTTCCGTGGTCTCGTCGAATACGTTTTCGTTTACGCCGAGAGAGTAGGAAGAAACGCTCCTGTGCGACTCGTCCATCTTTTCGTTGAGTTTATCCATAGACGTTTCGTCCATTTCGTTCTCGCGCTTGAGGCCCAGAACGCCGGCGATCTCGTCTTCCATGTCGAACTCGTTGTCGTCCGCATGAGCGACCACGTGCTGTCTGATCTCGCTTATCGATTTATCGAGCAATTGGATCTTGCTTTCGAGGCTGTCGAGGAATGTCTGTATTCTCTTGCCCTCGGCCTTTATCTGCATTGCCTGGCGGGCGATATTCTCTTTGGAAACGTGCAGATTGGGGTTGTTAGCGTCCGCCTGGAGCTTCTTCATCCTTTCGGTGAGCTTATCGTAAGCGGATTGCTGGTTCTGCTGTTCGATGTAGTACTTGTTCCTCTGTATCTTGAACTTGATGAAGTTGGGATCGAGATAATAATCGCCGCATTGGTATCTGTCGTCAACCAACCCGTCGATAATGTCTATGCACGCGCCCATGGCTATGTAGTTGCCCCTGTTGCAGTAGTTGACCGCTTCCTTCAAGGAATTGACGATGAAGTTATCGACGGAAGAGCGAGCGCGCACGTTCTCGTTGTCGGGCATCTGGCGCAATTTGACGATTATGTCCTCAAGCCTGTTGCTGTACTCGTCGAAGTCGCTGTGCTGGTACATCATCTTGCGGAGATAGTTGAACCTATCCATAAGCTGGTCTTTCTTGACCTCCGCGATCTGCGCGCTCTGAACCTGCTCTTTGCCCTCTTTCCTGGTTGCGGGCGCTTTTATATCGTTTGTCTCCTGCCCGAACTGTTTGAACATCTCGTCCGCGGCGTCTGTTTTAGCTTTCTTTTTTCCGAATAATCCCATTTTTTTATCCTCCTCTATCAATTAAAGTTTTTGGCCGCAATCGGGGCAGAACTTTGCCTTCGCCGCGACTTCAGCCCCGCAATTGGGGCAATAGTGTTTATTGTTTGCGCCCGCGGGAGGATTGATGACCACCTTCCCGTTGCCGCTTGTGTTGGTGTTGATGTTTTTCGTCTCCGTAGACTCGTTTATGTCCGTGCGCTGGGCGCGTATCAAGTCTATTTCGTGCTGGCGTGCGGCCGCGAGCTCCCTCTCCTGCCTGTCGAGCATGTCGTCGTCGAGCGAAGAGAGCGCCTTGCAGGTGAGCGCGTCGTTGATGAGGCGGAGTTTATCGTCCGTCCCGTCGAGCGCGTTGAGGTGCATGGATATGCCGCGCGCGCTTAAAATCAAACCCATATTGACGAGCATGGAGACCGTCTTCCTGCTCTTCATTACGTCGTTTGCGACGTTATCGAGGGCGACGTTTAAGCTGACTTCGGTAGTGTCCGCGGTTATGTATCTGCTTGCCGCCGCGCTGACTTCGTTTGTGAGGTGGGCACGGAAGTTTGCGTTTATTTCCGCCACGAGGTCGTCGCGCGTTATCGAGCGGCCGAAGTATGCGGCGAGGTCTTTATATTCGCTTACCTCCACGTTGGCCGTGCCGACGATGGAAAACTTTGCCTTTGCGGTGGGCAGCGAGCTTATCGAAACGACGTGCTGGCCGCCGAAAAACTGCACCGAAATACTTTCGAAAGGCTTATCAGCAACGAGATAAGCATCCGTCGAAGATTTCTTTGCCCCGACGACTTCGCGCGTTATCTTGTAGGGAGCTTTGCTTCCCTTGTACTTTACTCCGCCTACGTAGGCTATAGTCCCGGGCGCGACCACGAGGTCGATTTTCCCTTTGTTGAGCTGGGGTAACTCCACCTTCTCTATGAGGTAGCCTTTATCCGACATGCGCAACGAAATATTCTGTACAAACAATCCCATTTTTAATTCCTCCCTGATTGCTCGGTTTTTCTTATTGCATCGAGAATGGCCTCGCTCTTAACGCAGAAGCCGTACCCTAAGATGTCCTTGTATTTTTCCACTTCCTGGAAAAGATCGCCCTGGTCCTCCGAAATGAGAGCGATCGGATTGAACACGTTTTCCGTCTCCTTCTCCAGCTCCGAAAAAGTGGCCATGCCAACGACGTCCCCTTTTACGTTCATTACGGGTCCGCCCGAATTGCCGTGGTTGAGGGTGAGCGTCGTCTGCAGGACGGTGAATTTGCGCGCGCTGCCCGCCTGTTTGTAATCGGGGTTGGCGACCGCGCCTTCCATATACGTGAATTTATAGTGCAACGGGTTGCCTATGGTAAACACAAGCTCCCCCTGCTTGGTGGGCGTATCGTCTATCTTGAGTACCTTCACGCCGTAGGGCAGATGGCCCGACGTGGGAAGAAGTATGGCGATGTCTTCCGTCGCCGAATAATAGACGAGCTTTACGGGCACCACCTGCTGGTTGCCGAGGTTGAGCTTGTTGGAAAACTCCACCGTCATCTTTCTGAATCCCGGCTGGGTGGCTATCTCAACGACGTGCGCGTTGGTGAATATGTAGTCCCCGTATCCGCACCAGCCCGTGCCGGAGGATATGACCTCGTTGCTCTCCACGACGACTTTGGAGACGGATTTGGAACACTCCTCGACGAGCTCCGCCTTTTCGCGCGCAATCTTTTCGAGAATGCCGTCGTCTGTCTCTCCGCCGCGGGGAGCCGCCCCGCCTTCGGAATTGCCGCCGCTCGCGAACAGGGAGCTGAAATACTCACCCCACCTGTTGCCGGAAACGCCTTCGTAGCGCTTGTTATCGCCCGAGTATCCGGCGGGCGCGGCGCGCCTCGCCGTTTCCGCATGGAAATCGGCCTGTACTTGCGGGCTCACGGACGAGCCGCATACGGGGCAAACCGACGCGTTGCCCACTTCTTCGCCGCAACATTTACATTTCATCTTTTCCTTCCTCGCATTTTTATTTTTTTCGATTACGATTTTTTGCGTTTACATCTAAACGCAAAGGGGGCGCCCCCTTTGGCCATTTTGCGCGCGCGGGCATTTGCTCCGCATGCGCTCCTTTAAGCCGTGAGACAATATATTTTCTCCTTCGGCGATTTTATTTTATCACACATAGCGCCCGTAAGTCAAGCAGACTGCATATACTAACGGCCGTTTTGCGCAATTTTCTTTACAAAAATTTATAAAATTATCGAGCTTTATAATTTATTATATTATAAATGCGCGCGCATAGAGCAGGAAAAAAGAGGAAAATCCCCCGGCTGTTTCTCCATCGCGGGCACACGCGCATATACCGGGGCGGGCAAAACAGGGCCGAAACAAAACAGCTCCCGCGGCGCAAAAAACGCCGCGGGAGCCGCTTTGCCGAGGGAACAGGCCCTTACTCGTGGTCCATTACCCAATAGCCGCCCTCATGCTGTAAAGGCGGGAAAGTTTCGCCCTTTTCGAGATAAGTCTTTTCGTCGTCGTGGCTCTGTCCGTTGCTGTCGTACGCCTTGTAGTTGCAGGACATGGGAACGGTTTCGCCGCATCTGAATTTCTGCATAAAAATCAACCTCCGTAAGCTTATTGTGCGCCGCCGCGCGGCAAAATATACTCAAAACGGTCGCCAAACGGCCGAAGGTGACGGATAGTGTCGTGACATATGCGCAATGCCGTGGTATAATAATTCCCGTAAAGGAGAAAAAGAATATGACTTTCGGTGAAAAACTCAGGCAATTGCGGGTGCAAAATGGGCTGACGCAGGAGCAACTCGCTGCGAAAATTTACGTAACGCGCACCGCCGTATCCAAGTGGGAAACGGACAGGGGATATCCCTCGCTGGACAGCTTGAAGATGCTGTCCGATATGTTCGGCGTGAGCTTAGACAGCCTCATATCTTCCGCCGATATTCAAAACAACCGTACGCCCGTGAAAAAGCGCAAACGCGTCTTTTACATAATTTCCGTGCTGTGTCTTGCGGCGGCCGCGCTGCTTTTGCTCCTCGCATGCTTTTTCAACGCGCCCTATCTGAATATCGCGGGCGTCGGGGCGGCTTTTATGTACGCCCTGTCCGCAGTACTTTCACGCCGGCCCGCAGACAGTGCGAAAGACAATAAAACGCCCGCACGTTACGCACTTTCCCGCGCGGCGATCGCCGCCGTCATCGCCGTTGCCGCGATAACGACTTTGGTAGGAATATACGTTTGACGGAAATCAAAAAAATCGGGCGGAAAATTTTGCGGAAATTTACGGCGGGGTTGTTTAAAACCGAAAAAAGTGCGGTATAAATTAAGTGAACAAAGGAAGTCGGCGGCAGGACAGCGAAAGCCCTATCCGCGGAGAGCTTGAAAATGCGCCGGCCGCCGCAAACTCCCCAAGTTATAAAATTTATAATTTTAAGGAGATTTATCATGAAAAATTATTTACCGCAAAAGAAACAAAACAACTACGATTTGTTCGACGTGTTCGACGATTTCTTCAAGCCCATGTTCTTCGAAGAGAGCAGGGATCTGAGGACGGATATCAAAGAGAGCGACGACAGCTACGAGCTGGAGCTTGAAATGCCCGGCTACGCCAAGGATGAGATAAAAATTTCGCTTGAAAACGGCTATCTCACCGTCAATGCGGAAAAGCACAAGAAAGAGGACGGCAAAAAGTACCTCCGCAGGGAAATTTCCGAGAGCACTTCGCGAAGCTATTACGTCGGCACGGACGTCAAACGCGAGCAGATAAAGGCCAAATTTGAAAACGGCATGCTCCTTTTGACCGTTCCCAAGGCGGCGCCCAAGAGCGTCGGCGGCGACAACTTCATAGAGATAGAATAAAACCCCCGCTCCGTTTTACGGAAGCAGGCGGGTAAGACAGGGCGGCGTCCGCGCGGACGCCGCCCCTTTTTTGTTTTTCCGCAGAGCGCTCAGGCCGCGATTTTATCGTCGCCGTCCGCTCTTCGCCCACCGCTTGGTTATTGCGCCAACCGCTTGCTTAAAGCGTGCGGCTTGGGGGACTTCCCCTTTACCGCCAAACGGTAGAAAAGCTTGCACAGTTCCGTAAACGGAATGACGGAGAGCGACGCGCCGAACACGGCCGCCCATTGGCGCGCGGTAAGCGGGCAGATGCCGAACGCGC
>CANREQ010000018.1 GCA_947629695.1 uncultured Clostridia bacterium
CAAAACAGTGGGTGTCCACTGTTTTGAGAAGCTTCGCGCTCGTCCCACGTGGTGGTAGGGAGAAACGATGAAACGGCACCCGAAAACTATATCTCCCCACTTCCCTTATCATATGGAAGTGGGGAGATATAGGGTGCGGCAACCGCACTTTCTCACTCAGGGCAGGGGGACCCGTTCGGCGCGCTTCGCTTGCTCAGGGTGACGGTGTCCCTTGGCTCCCTTTAGTGCCAATGGCACCAGGGGGAGCTGTTTGAAACGGCAATGCCGCATAGGACAGGGGGACCCATTCGACTTCATTCGCCTAACGGCTCATTTCGCTCAGGGTGACGGCACGCCTTGGCTCCCTTTATTTATAAGGGGAGCTGTCTGCGTAGCAGACTGAGGGGATTGAATCGCAATCCGTCCTTACATTTGCCGGGACGCTGTCGCCGAACGGCGACTGAGGGGATTTCCCATTCGCTCAGTGTGACGTAGGGCGGCGGGCGGAATTGTAATTTTTGTAAATTTACGATAAAATTTTTCAAAAAACGCGCGCGGCGATAAAACTTTGCCGCGCGCTTGCCAAAAACAGTGAATATATGTATAATAAAATAGCAATAATTTACGGGAGAATCTTTTTATGGCAACTTTATCCAAGCGTATTTCCGATATTTCCCCTTCCATGACCCTCGCCATTTCCGCTAAAGCCAACGAGCTGAAAGCCGCCGGCGAAAAGGTCATCTCCTTCGGCGTGGGCGAGCCCGACTTCAACACCCCCGCCCACATCATAGACGCGGCCAAAGACGCCCTCGACAAGGGCTATACAAAATACGTTGCGGCGGCGGGTCTGCCCGCCCTCAAAAAGGCGATAGTAAAGAAGTTCCGCCAAGATAACGGGCTGGAGTACGATCCCTCGCAGATAATAGTTTCCAACGGCGCAAAGCACTCCATATTCAACGCGCTGTTTGCCACCATAGACGACGGCGACGAGGTGCTCATTCCCAAGCCCTATTGGCTGACCTATCCCGAAGTCGTCAAATGCTGCGGCGGCGTTCCCGTTTACATATACGCCACGCCCCGCCACGGGTACAAGGTGACGGCGGCGCAGATAGAGGCCATGATAACCCCCAAGACAAAAATGCTCATCTTCAACAGCCCCTGCAACCCCACGGGCGCGGTCTACACCGAAGCGGAGATACGGGAGATCGCCGAAGTGTGCGTAAAACACGACATTTTGGTGCTCGCCGACGAGATATACGAAAAGCTCATTTACGGCGGGGAGACGCATTTTTCCATTGCCGCCTGCCCCGGAATGGCGGAGCGCACGATAGTCATCAACGGCGTTTCCAAATCCTACGCGATGACGGGTTGGAGGCTGGGTTATCTCGCCGCGCCCAAGGAGATCGCAAAGGCGATAGCCTCTTTCCAGAGCCACTCCACTTCCAACGTCAACACGATGACGCAGTACGCCTCTATCGCCGCGCTGGAAGGAGATACCAAGCCCATGCGGGATATGCTTGCGGCTTTCGGCGAGAGAAGAAAGAAAATGCTCGAGGTTCTGGACGGGTATAAATCCCTCGGCCTCGATTACGTAAAACCGGACGGCGCGTTTTACGTGATGCTCCTTTGCTACAACTTCTACGGCAAGAGCTACAACGGCGTGAAGATCCACGGGAGCATGGATTTTGCGGACATGCTTTTAACTTACGAAAAGGTTGCGGTGACGCCCGGTGTGTGCTTCGGCGACGACGACGCGATAAGACTTTCCTACGCGCTGTCCATGGACGATATGCTCGAGGGTTTGAAGCGCATTGCGAATTTCGTTTCCGCATTAAAATAAAAAAGGCGGGAAATTTTAAAAAAGGTATTGAAATTCTTCCTATCTATGATAAAATATAGTAAAGACAGTGTCATGCTGTATAAGGAGGGATTTTAAATGATAAAAATTATTAGCGGCGAGAAGGGTACGGGCAAGACAAAGCAGATAATTCAGCTTGCCAACGCAAACGCGGAGACGGCCAAAGGGCTCAGCGTTTTCGTCACGGATACCGACCGCTATATGCACGATGTCGCGCGTGGCATAAGATTCATCAACGTAAACGAGTACAACATTGCGGGTGAGGAAGCGCTGTGCGGATTCATGAAGGGCGTTATCGCGGGCAACTACGACAACGAGTACGTATACCTCGACGGTATTTCCCGCATCACGGGCAAGGGGCTTAACGACCTCGCGGCGACATTCTATATGTTAGAAAAAATTTCCAACCAGAGCGGAGTGGTGATAACCATAACGTGTAGCTGCGCACCGCAGAATCTACCCGATTTTATCGCCAAGTATTGCTGAGTTTTCATCAAAAACGAGGCGCCGTTTCCGCTTTGGGAAACGGCGCCGTTATTTTATTTACGGTGAAATATATACGGCTTTAACGCGTGGGAAAAATATGCGCAGATCAAGGAGTTTTTTATGAAGTTTATAAGCACGAGAGGGGGAGAAAAAGTTACGGGAGCCGAGGCCATAGTCAAGGGGCTTTCCGAAAACGGCGGGCTTTACGTGCCCGAAAAGTTCCCCGCGTTCACGCAGGCCGATCTCGACGCGATGCTCGGCATGAGCTATCCGGAGCGCGCGGCTTATGTCCTTTCCGCCTACCTCGACGAGTACGACAAAGAGGGCTTGAAAGATGCGTGCGAAAAGGCGTATGCCAAATTCGAGGGAAGCGACCCCTGCCCGCTCGTAAAGATAAAGGACGGGGTGTATATTCTGGAGCTCTTCCACGGCCCCACCTGCGCTTTCAAGGACATGGCGCTCACCGTTTTGCCCTATCTTTTGAGGACGGGTTGCGATATTTGCGGCATAAAAGAAGAAATTCTGGTGCTCGTCGCGACGAGCGGCGACACGGGCAAGGCCGCGCTGGAAGGATTTAAGGACGCAAAGGGCATAAAGGTGATGGTTTTCTATCCCGACGACGGCGTTTCTTCAATGCAAAAACTTCAGATGTGCACGCAGGAGGGGAGCAACGTCAATGTCGTTGCGGTCAAGGGGAATTTCGACGACTGCCAGACGGCGGTCAAGGAGATATTCAACAGCGCGGAGTGCGCGGCGAAGCTCAAGGAGCGCAGCATACGCCTCTCCAGCGCAAACTCCATAAACTTCGGCCGCCTCGCGCCCCAGATCGCCTACTATTTTTCGGCTTACTGCGACCTCGTTACTTCGGAGCAGATACAGATGGGCGAGGGGGTCGATTTCTGCGTGCCCACGGGCAATTTCGGCAATATCCTCGCGGCCTACTACGCAAAGCTGATGGGGCTTCCCGTGAGGCGGTTGCACTGCGCGTCGAATATGAACAACGTGCTGACCGATTTCCTCGCAAAGGGAGAGTACAACGTCAACAGGGAATTCTACAAGACCACTTCGCCCTCCATGGACATTCTCGTTTCATCCAACCTCGAAAGGCTTCTCTTTGAAATTTCGGGCAGGAACGCCGCGCTCACCGCGGAGAGAATGGCAAAGCTCAAGTCCGACGGGGTCTATGCGATAACCGAAGAGGAGAGGGCCAAAATAGCCGAGGTTTTCGACGGCGGGTTCGCCGACGAGGACGAGGTCGTGGAGGCGGTGTACGATGTGTTCTGCGACACGGGCTATACCATGGATACGCACACGGGTTGCGCGATGAAAGTCGCCAACGATTGGGCGTACAAGAACAAAAAGGATACCACTCCGATGGTGATAGTTTCCACGGCCAATCCCTATAAATTCCCGCAGGACGTTTTATACTGCGTGACGGGCAACGACGTGCGGGACAGCTTCAAGGGCATCAAGAGGCTTCACGCGGCAACCGCAATGGCCGTCCCCAAGAGCCTTTCGGGATTAAAGGACAAGCCCATACGCTTCAAAGTCAGCGTAAATAAGGATAAAATGTTCGACGAGGTGCTCGCTTTCGTCAAATAAAGCGGAGCAAATTTATAGGGCGGCGGGCGGAAATTTTTCCGCCCGCCGCCCCCTTTTGTGTAAAAGATGTGTCAATTGGGATAAATTAAAGTGATTAAAGCAAGATTTACACAAATTTCTTTGCGTTTTTCAAACCGTTGTGGTAAAATTAAACACGATATACCGTAAAATATGCGTAAGGAGCCTTAGCGATGGAGCAAGAGAAAAAGAGGGTCTACACGGCAATACAGCCCACAAACAACCTGACCATCGGCAATTATGCGGGCACCATAAGAAGTTGGCGCGCCCTTCAAAGCGACTACGACTGCATTTTCGCAGTCGCCAATATGCATGCGCTCACGGTGCGGCAGGACCCTTCCGTACTGCGCGCAAGGACGCAATCGCTCGTCGCGCTCTATCTTGCCTGCGGAGTGGACCCCGCGCAGACTATCGTCTATGTCCAATCGCACGTGCCCTGCCATGCGGAGCTGTGCTGGGCGCTCAACACCGTGACATACGTCGGCGAAATGGAGCGCATGACCCAATTCAAGGATAAGAGCGCGAAACACGCCGATAATATAAATATGGGGCTCATGGATTATCCCGTGCTCATGGCGGCGGACATACTGCTGTACAAGGCCGATTTGGTGCCCGTCGGCGAGGACCAGCGCCAGCACCTCGAAATCGCGCGCGACATAGCCCAGCGCTTCAACAACCTCTATTCCCCTACGTTCACCGTGCCCGAGGGGCTTTTCGGCAAGGTGGGGGCAAAGATATGCGACTTGCAGGATCCCGTCAAGAAGATGAGCAAATCGTGCGAGAATCCCAACAGCTCGGTATTTCTGACCGACGACAAGGATACGATAATGCGCAAATTCAAGCGCGCGGTCACCGACAGCGACTCGCAGGTCAGATACGACCCCGCCGCAAAGCCGGGGGTGAGCAATCTCCTTTCCATTTATTCCGTGTTCGCGGACAAGAGCATAGAGGAGAGCGAGAAGCAGTTCCGTGGGGTCGGCTACGGGGATTTCAAACTCGCGGTCGGCGAGGCGGTCGCAAACAGGCTCGCGCCCATTCAAAGCGAACAGGCGAAGTTGCTCGCGGATAAAAGCTACTTGGACGGTGTGATGAAGGACGGCGCGGAGAGGGCGCAGGCCATAGCGCGCAAAACGCTTTCCAAAGTCTACAAAAAGATGGGGCTGTATCAGATTTAACCATGTTCGGATATATTCAACCCGACAGACCGCATATGTTCGTCAAGGACGAGGCGCTTTACAAGGCGCTGTACTGCGGAATGTGCAAATCCATAGGCAAAGGGTGCGGGACGGCGGCCAAAACGGCGCTGACCTACGACGTTGCGTTTTTATCCGCCCTCTTGCATAACGTCGCCGGCGAGGACGTAAAAATAGAGAAAAAGCGGTGCGCGCTTCACCCCTTCAAGAGGCGGCACATGGCCCTGCCGGACGACATTTCGGTGGCGATAGGGTGCGTGAACACCGCGCTCGCCTACTACAAACTGCTCGACGACAGGCGGGACGGCGAAAAAAAGGGGCTGTTCGCCTTTCTGTACAAGCGGGGATACAGGCGCGCGCTTGCCCGCCACCCGGAGCTGGGGGATATAATAAAGAGGGGAATGGACGCGCAAAACGCCCTCGAAAGCGCCGGTTGCGCGATAATAGACGAGGCGTGCGAGCCGACGGCCAAGATGCTTGAGGAGCTTTCTTCCCACATTCTCGGCCCCTTGGCAAGCGAGCACACGGCGAAGCTTTTCTACGATATAGGCAAGTGGATATACCTCGCCGACGCCTTCGACGATTACGACAAGGACGTAAAAAAGGGGAGATACAACGTGCTCTTCAACAGCTTTGGCGAGCAAACCAAGCAGGCCGCTGTTGCGGCGCACGCAGAGGAGATAAACTTTATCTTCAACAGCTTGTTCGGCGATATGCGGCAGGCGCTGGCGGCTGTAAAATTCAACTACAATCACGATCTTACTGACAATATAATACTTCTCGGTATTCCGCTGAGGACCCGCCTGCTCGTTTACGGCAAGTGCGGAGAGGGAAAAAAGGGAGGAAAAAATGAATAAACAAAATCTTGAAATATTGGGGCTCGAAGAGGGCGCGACCGCGGAGATGATAGAGGAGGCTTATAAGAGCCTGCGCGACAAATACCGCGAGGAGCGGTTTTTGGAAGGCGAGGTGGGCAATAACGCCGCCAAAATGCTTTCCAAGATAGAGACGGCGAGAAGCGAACTGTTGGCGGAACTCAACGAAAGCTCTTCGGCGGACGGCGCGTCCTCCTTTTCCAAGGTGGAGGAGCTGATAAAATCGGGCGATCTGCAGGAGGCCCAGCGCGTCCTCGACAGCTTTAACGAGCGCAACGACTATTGGCATTACCTGCAATCCGTGCTCTTTTACCGCAAAAATTGGGTGAACGAGAGCAAGAAACAGCTTGAAATCGCCATGCAACTCGACCCCGGCAACCAAAAGTATAAGGACGCATATCAGAAGTTAAACGATAAAATAGCCTACGACGCGAACGCCCACAAGGCCGACGGCGCAAACCAAAGCGCGTACGACGGGCAGGGCATGAACGTCCCGCCCGACGACCAGATGGGCGGAAATTTCTGCACGGACTGTCTGCAATGCTGTATGCTCAACATGTGTCTCAATTGCCTGTGCAGCGGCTGTATGAGATGACGCGATAGGGCTTTAAAGGCGTAACTATGCCAAAAAACAAGCAATCCAAATCCTTTGAAATAGCCCTTTCGGGCGTTGCGAGCGCGATAGCCGTGATATTTCTCTCGCTCGGCATACTCAGCGGCTGGCTGACTGCGACGGGTTACTTTTTCGGCGTGCTCGCCATGATGCTCCCGCTCTCCCGCAAGTTTTACGCGGGCGGCTTCGCGGCTTATGTCTCGACGTGTATTCTGACGCTCATCATGGGCGTTGCGGGCAGGTTTTGGGACCTCGTGCCCTTCATCATGTTTTTCGGGCTTCACCCGCTTTTCAACGCGCTTTTGGAAAGGTTTAAGATAAACAGGTGGATAGCCCTCGCGATAGAGGCGGTCTGGTTCGATTGCACGTTGATAGTCGCCTACTATCTTGTATACGGCGGCCTGTTGGGCGGGGGATTTTTGCCCCAATACATCTACGACGTGATAAATAAGTACATTTACCTGTTTATCTTCACCGTCGGCACCCTGGCGGGGGTCGCGTACGATTTCCTCGTGAGGCGGGTGCAACTTCTCGTAAACGCGCTTGTATACCGCATAAAGCGGCATTGAATTTATGGAAAAGAACAGCGAATACAAAGGAACGGTCCTTTCCCTCGGCACCGGGGGAGAGGGCATTATAAAGTATGGGGAAGAGCGGGCGTTTGTGCCCTTTTGCCTGCCCGGGGAAGAGATAAGCTTCCGCGCGCTCAAAATTTCGGGCGGAGCGGTCTACGGGAAGCTTTCGGAAGTGCACACGCTTTCGCCTCACCGCGCCCTGCCCAAGTGCCCCCATTTCGAAAAGTGCGGCGGCTGTCAGCTCCAGCACATGGATTATTCCGCCCAGCTCGCCTTTAAGCGCGAAAACGTGGCAAACTGCCTCAAAAAGCTGGGCAATATAGATTTCGAAGTGGGCGAAACGGTTCCGAGCCCCAAGGAGTACGGCTATCGCAACAAGCTCGCCCTGCCCGTGGGGGTGGACGCTCACGGGGAAACGGCCGTGGGCTTCTATGCGCCCCGCTCGCACAGGATAGTGCCCATAAACTCCTGTGCGCTCCAGCCCGATTGGTCGGACGTCATCATCTCCTCGCTTAAGGAGTTTATCGGCGAAAGCGGATTTGCGGGCTATGACGAGAAGTCGCGCAAGGGGGTTATCCGCCATATAGTGTGCAGGGAAATAAACGGCGGACTTATCGTAACCCTCGTCGCGGCGCGCCGTGAAAACATATCCCGCTTCGGGGAAATTCTTTCCTCGCGCCTCAAAAAATTCACCCTTTGGCTCAACGTAAACGCCTCGTCGGGCAACGTCATTTTCGGCGATGAATGGCACATAGTACGGGGTCAAGGGTATTTTTCGGGCCGAACGGAGGGCATAAAATTCAAAGCGGGCGCGAACACGTTTTTGCAGGTAAACGACGGCGTGCGCGAAAAGCTTTATTCCGCGGTTTTGGATGCCTGTGCGGACAAGCAGTGCGCCGCGATAGACCTTTACAGCGGAGGCGGCTTGCTGACCGCTATGCTCGCGAAGAGGTGCGCGGTAGCTTACGGCGTGGAGATAATCCCCGAAGCCGTGGCATGCGCGGACGGATTAAAGGAAGAAAACGGGCTGGAAGGCAAAATGATCAACCTCTGCGGCAGGGTGGAGGACAGGATAGGCGAAGTACTGTCATCGACGCGCGGCATGCGGCGCGTAATTGTGTGCGACCCGCCCCGCAAGGGCATGGACAGGGGAGTGGTCAAAGCCGTGGCGCAAAGCGGCGCGGAAAAGGTCGTGCTCGTATCCTGCGACCCCGCCACGCTCGCGCGCGATATTTCGCTTTTGTGCGGCTCTATGACGGACGAAGGGGGTAAGCTTGTAAAGAATCCCGCCTTTGCGCTGGGGAGATGCGGCCCCTACGAAATTTTGTCCGTGACCCCCTACGATATGTTCCCCCAAACGCGCCATGTTGAGACGTTGGTCGTTCTCGGACGCGTGGACGCGGGGGAATAAAAAGAAAAAAATTCCCCATAATGCGTGTATGGGAAAGAACAGCAAAAAGATCGTTGAAAGCGTGGTGGAGGGCTCGGTCAGCGCAAACGAATGCACCGGCGCGTTGCAGAATATCTCCCTAGATCCCGAAGAGGTCGCGCGCTTTCACGCGGAATTTACCAAGGAAAAGAAATAATAAAACGCAAATTGCGGGGCGGCTTTCAATGCCGCCCCGCTTAAATTTTTCCGCATTTATTATATTTTGTCTAAAATTTCCTTTCTCCGCCCGTTGAGCTTATCGCCCGTCCGCGTCCCAATGCGCCCAAAACGCGCCCGCCCGTTCGGAGAGGAGCAGCTGCGGCGGAGTTCAAAATAATATCAAGGCGGACTTCAAAATGTCGTCAAAGGGAAATATACCCCTCTTTGACAAAGGGATTGCGCGTGCAGTCGCAAACGGCCGCGCCGCCTTCTGCGACCTTGTGGATTTTTGCCTTAGTGCCTATCACGTCGGTGATTACCACCGAGTAATACCCGCCCGTTTGTACGTTTGCCGTGTAGTACGCCGTCAGATATTTCTTGACGAGCGAGATTATGCGGGAGCACACGCTGTAATAGCCCTTTACCGGGGCGAGGTCTATATAGATAAGCTCCTCGCTGCCCTGTTTGGCGACGCACAGCCTGTCGGCTATGAGGTAGAGCGAAATTTCCACGTTTTTGCCGCCCGCGAGAATGGAAGAGCGGCTCCCCAGTGCGCCCGCAATATAGGCGCACATGGCCTCTTTGTACGGCTTGCGGGTCAGCAGATTGAGCGCCAGCACGACCAAAGCGTATAAAAAGGTCACCGAAAGCAGTACGATATAGGTTATCTGCGCCCAATCGAGTCCGCCGTAATAGCTGCCGAAGCGCGTCGTCATCAGCGCGGCAAGCCCTATGCCGGAGAGCATTATGAGAAGCATGACGACATAGAGGCTGATATTGAGCCTGTGTACCGATTTAAACAGGCGTTGCATCTGGGGTGAGGAGAGATCGGTCATATTTTCGCTCCGTTGGAATTACTTTGACTATATAATAAATGTTTGCGCGCGTAAAGTCAAGCGGGGGAGAGGAAAACTCGGCCGACAAAAAATGCGCTTTCCGCATTGGGCGGAAAGCGCACTTTGTAATTCTCTTCTCTTTATCTCGCGCAGTCAAGCACAACATATGAAAGGGCGTTTATGCCCAGCTCTACGCTGCACTCTTCAAGCTCGTTCAGCTTATCGTATATAAGCATAATTCATACCTCCGTATGTGGATTTCGGATCTCTCTTCCGATTTCGATAGCAGTATAGCATTTAGTTTTGTGTTAGTCAATCACAATTGAAAAAATTTTAAAAATTTTATTTTTGTTACTTTATAACATTATTTTATGAAAATGCCGAAAATATGTGTTAATTATCAAAAAATATTTTGTGAAATGTTGAAATTTATCAAAAATCACAAATTTTAATAACAATTAACAAAATCGGGCCCGCAAAAAAATCAGCGGTTATCAAAAATGGGGTGTGCGGCTGTCAAAAGGGCAAAAAAATCAAGCGTTCCGCCGCGGGGTGTTTGAGGCAAAACGCTTGAAATTTCGCAAAAAATTTATTTTAAGGTGCGGGAAAAATTATTTTGCGTCGCCGCCGATATAATCGGTAGGGTCGGATAATTCCCCGTTTTCGTACACTTCGAAGTGGAGATGGGGGCCGAGCTTGTACTCCGAGCCCACGGCTTCCGCGACGGTGCCTATTATCTGTCCGCGCGTAACCTTGTCGCCCTCTTTGAGGCCCTCTTTGAGTTCCACGAAGGTGTAAACGGTTTTGAGGCCGTTTGCGTGGGAAAGCGTGATCTGCGTCCCGTCGAGGTAATCGCCCGTGACTATCTTTTCCACGGTGCCGTCAAGGCATGCCATGACCGACGTTCCCGCTTCTGCCATCAGATCGAGGCCGGTGTGGAAGTGCCAATGCCCCAGCGTCGCGTCCTTGCCGAAATCGAAGCCGGTGGATACTTCCACGGACTCCACGGGGCTCAAAAAGCCGTCGGGATTGGAGACGGGCTTGTCGTCGATGTCCGTATCGCCCTGGTTGCCGGAGTCGCCCGCGTCGCCCTCGTTGCCGGAGTCACCCTGGTTGCCCGTATTCCCCTGGTTGCCCGTGTCGCCCTGGTTGCCCTGGTTGCTGTCCGCGGGGCTGTCGGTATTGCCCGAGCCGCCGTCTATGCGTATATCTTCATGCCCCCAATCGTTAACGGCGAATATTGTCGTAACCGTTATCGCGGCGATCACCAGAATGCACGCCGCCAGAATAAGGGTACGGGTTAAAATTTTTCTTCTGTTCTTTTTTTTCTGTTCGTCCATTTTTATTTTAACTCCTTTTTAAAAATTTTCCTTTTTGGGGAATGCACCCCGTAGGCTATTTATTGCCCGCCCCGCGGCAAGATATACCGCCGCCTTAAAAAATTTTCGCGCCGCGTTCTTTGCGGGCGGAAAAATATTGCGGGCTCGTCCGCGCCCGTCAATATCCCCCGAAAATTATAGGCGTGCCGGCCGCTATCCCGTCCTCTTTGACGCAGATATGCAGATTTATTTCCCGCCCGTACAGCTCCACGCGGTAGGGTAGGCGGGCCGTGCAATAGTAATTCACGCTGTCCGAAAGCTCCTCGCAAAACACGACTTCCGCGCCCAAATCCTTCATGAGGTTTTCGTAGTCGTAGTCGGGCGGATAGACGGCACATTCGCCGCACACGCCCGTGAGGGTGAGGCGGGTCAAGAGCGCGGAGCGGGGGTTTGCGGTTATAACGCGGCAATCTTTGGACGTGTCTCCCACGAAAAATTTATATGAAGAACTCCCCGCAAACGCAGTGCGCACGGGCAGGACGCAGAGCGCGGCTAAAAGTATTGCGGCAAAGATAAGCGCCGACGCGATCTTTAACGCATAAGCCGTTTTACGCATGAAAAAAGCCCTCCCGCACAAATTTACGGGAGGGTTATTGACCTTTTTACGGCCCTTTATACCTTCATTTTATATAATATCGGTTTGAGTTTTCCCCTGTTGCGCCCGAATCGCGCCGTGGATGGCCGGGGTGGGGCGGTAAAATCAAGCGGCGCGGCGCGCGCTTTAACGGCATCCGCCGCAGGTTTTACAGTTGCCGGAGCATTTTTTTGCGGGTTTGCCCGTGGATGAATACATCTCCCCGCAGTAATCGCGGCGGGCCGCCTCACCGCAGTCGGGGCAGGAGACGGGGCAGTCGAATTTTTTGACCAATTCCTCGAACTTTTTTCCGCATTTTGGGCAAACGTATTGCAGAATGGGCATAATCAACCTCTGTTTTTTGTTTAATTATAACCCAATAAAGAGGAGGAAGCAAGTTTTTTAAATGACTACTTTGCCGTTGACGTAGCTTTCTATTAACCCCTCGACGTCGTGATAGTGCGCAAAAGAGGCGACGAAGCTCTCGTAAGAGGCTATCTTTTTGAAGTTGGAGGAAAAATAATGCCTCAGCGCGGAATTGAATTTTTCGTCGCCCATGGAAGTGCGGAGCGTTTCGAAGAGGAGCAACCCCTTGTTATAGGCTATATTGACATACTCGTACTCGCCCGAAAATTTATCCAGGCCCCTGTTCATAGTCGTGTCCGCCTTGCCGAATATCTGGTTGTAGACGGAGTAATACGCCCTGTACGACTTTATAGCCGTGCCGAGGAGCTGTGTGCGTGTGAAGCCGTAGGAAGGGGTTTTTTCGAAGAAGCACAGCGTGGAGTATTCCGCGAGGCCCTCGTCCTGCCAGGCGGAGTTCACCTGGTCGTTCCCCACCATGGCGTACCACCATTGATGGGCCGTTTCATGCACCGTCGTATACCTTGCCGTCGCCTCGTCGAGGTCGGAGGAGATCATGGTCAGCGCGGGATATTCCATGCCGCTCACCCCGAGGTCCGTAAACACCACGGAGAGGGTGGGGTAGCAGTATTCCCCGTATTGCGAAGAAAAATATGTGAGGCTCTCGGCGGCGGCTTGCAGACAGCCCTCCGGCTCCGCGTCGCCCGTATAGTACAATGTCACGGCACACCCGCCAGCGTCGCGCGTCGCCGTCTTGAAATCCTTGGACAAAACTGCCGCGAAATCGCGCGCCCCGTACAGCTCGTAGACGTTGGTGACAGTGTCCCCCGTCCTCGCGGAAGAGACCTGTTTTCCGCTCGTCGCCGCGGTATATTCCGCGGGCAATTGCAAAGTGACTATGTAATCGGCGCACTCCGAAACGAAGGGGTCGCCGCAGGAATAGTAGGGGGTCTGCATAAATCCTTCCGCCGTGTACGCGCACAGAACGGGATAGAAATTGCCGAGGTTTACGGCGCTTTCCGCTATTCCCGTGCGGTGGTTTATTTCGGCAAGTCCGAGGGTGTAACTTATTATGATTTCCGCCGTCTGACCGGGATATACGGGCGAGGAGAGGGCGACGCTCAAGATGTTTTCATCCTCGCCGCACACCTCCCAACCGGCGCAACCTTCCACCTTTTCCACGCTCTCGAAGCCGTAACTTTTGCCCGAGTAGTAGACGGAAGAGGCGCGCGATTCGGGCACGGGGCAATAGGACGCGCCCTGCCTGTACGCGTTGCCCCACAGCTCGAAGCGCAGATCGCTTATCTCGTTGTCGGTGGCGTTGAAGTAGGTGAAGTCCACCGTGCCGCATATCTTTTTATCTTCCTCGTCGTAGGCCGCGTTTATGCGGTAGAGAGAGCGGCTTTCCCCGCTCTCTTTTTTGCACGCGGCAAGGGGTATAAGCGTGAGTGAAATTGCGGCGGCCGCCGCTATGGCAATTGACTTTTTCATACCCTTAGATTATGATTCCGCCCGCCGCGATAGAACAATTTTGCGTAACCTTTTTGTGTCCCGCGCAAATAGGATATAGGGTATGAAAATTCTTTATCTATCCTCACCGTGGGCGGATCTCGCCCGCGCCCTGCCGGAGTGCGACTTCGCCGTTTTCCCCTTTTCCGCGCTCGGCGAGGTCGATTACGAGAGCGAACTTTCGGGCAAAAGCGAAAAATTCGGCGAGATGGCGCGCCTGTCCGGCATTAACAGGTGCGCGGTGCTGTGCGGCTGCTCCACCTTCTCGCGCGGGCTGAGGCGCAAATCGGTTGCGGTTGCGGAAAACGGGCGGCTCATCGGCATAACGGATATGCTGAACGTGCTCGACGGCGAGCCGTACAAGAGCGGCGCAAACCTCGGCGTTTACAAGCTGATGGGCTATACCGTGGGCGTGTGCGCGGGGAACGATTTGTATTTCCCCGAAATATTTTCCGCCTTTTCGGCGTGCGGGTGCAACCTCGTGCTCGTCTGCGGGGATTGCGTGACGGACAATATTCCGCCCCTTTTGATACGCTCCTACGCCTTTTTATACGGCGCGCCCGTGGTTCTTTGCTCCGAAAAGCGCGTATATCTCGCCGATATCGACGGCACGCTTGCCTCGACCAACCGCCCGCTCGGCATATTCGAAGTCACCCCGAGGAACAGCTACCGCGTGGTGACTTCCCGCAGAAAGGGGCTCATGTGCAGCGAACAGCCCGATTTTTGAGCAAATTCATAAAACAGCTTGTCTTTTTGAAACTTTTATAGTATACTGTGTGTATTCACGGCGGATTTCCCTACGGGAAATGGGGACATGCGCCGCAAGGCTGATTTTCGGGGCGTAAATATATGTTGAGTATGACGGGTTACGGCAGAGGCGAATACAAGGCGGAAGGGCTGGAGCTCACCGTGGAGATAAAGACGGTGAACAACCGCTATCTCGACGTTTCCGTCAAGAGCCCGAAGATCTTTCTTCCCTGCGAAGAGGTCATACGCGCCATCGTGCGCGAGGGCATGACGAGGGGGCACGCGGACGTGTTCGTATCCTACTCCGATAAGCGCGAAAAGGAGAAGAGCTTTTACCTCGATATGCCGCTTGCCAAGGCCTATGCGGACGCGGCCAAGGCTTTGAAGGCGGCATTCCCCGACGTAGCCGACGATTTTTCGCTAACCTCCATAATGAGGCAGGGCGACGTTCTGAGGCAGCAGGAAGAGAGCGGCGTTGACGATCAGCTTATAACGGCTTTGAAGGCGGCGCTTTCCGGCGCGATGGAAAAGCTCAACGCAATGCGCGAAAAGGAGGGCAAAAAGCTGTCCGACGACATGCTTTCCCGCCTTTGCAAGGTGGAGGAGCTTGTCTCTTCCATCGCCGAGCGCGCGCCGTCGGTCGCGGAAGATTACAAAAAGCGGCTGGGCGAGAAGATAAAAAACAGCCTCGGCGGCGTGGAATACGACGAGGCGCGCCTGCTCACAGAAGTGGCGATATTTACGGACAAGGCCAACATCGACGAAGAGCTGACGAGGCTTAAATCGCACATAGCGCAATTCAAGGATATTTGCCGCGAAAAGCTGGTGGGCAGAAAACTCGATTTCTTGGTGCAGGAGTTCAACCGCGAGACCAACACGATATGTTCCAAGTCCAACGATCTGGCGGTCACAAAGTACGGGCTGGAGCTTAAGAACGAGATAGAGAAGATAAGGGAACAGGTGCAGAACGTTGAGTAAGGGCAAGTTGGTCGTAATATCCGGGCCCTCGGGCGTGGGCAAGGGCACGATAGTCAAGGAAGTGTTGCGCCGCCGCCCGGACTGCGCGCTAAGCGTCTCATGCACGACGCGCGCCCCCAGAAACGGAGAGAAGGACGGCGAGAGTTATTTCTTCATAAGCAGAGAAAAATTCGAAGAAATGATAAAAGAAGGGGGATTTTTGGAGTATTCGCAGCATTTTTCCAACTACTACGGCACCCCGAAATTTTTCGTCGAAAAGAAGCTGTGCGAGGGCGACGTACTGTTGGAAATAGACGTGGACGGCGCGCTCAACGTTAAAAAATCCTACAAAGAGGCAATACTTGTAATGATAGCGCCTCCGGACAGGGAAACGCTCCGCGCCCGCCTGCGCGGCAGGGGCACGGAAGAGGAAGAGGTGATAGAAAGCCGCATAGCCCGCGCCGATTACGAGCTTTCGAAATCCCCGCTGTACGATTACACGATAATAAACGACGACCTCGGCGAAGCGGTCGGGCAAGTCGTTCAAATACTCGAACAAGGAGACAGAAAATGATAAACGAACCCGCAGTGGACAAACTGATAGAAAAGCTCGGGCACGACGGACAACCCGCGTCCCGCTACGAGCTGTGCGTCGTGGTAGCCAAGCGCGCCCGCCAGCTCATAGAGCAGAACAGCGTATCCAACGTAAACGAAAATCCCGGCAAGCTTAAGGAGATAGCGCTTGCCTGCGAGGAAATCGAGGACGGAAAGATAAAATCCGTAAAAGATTAAAAGAACAAATACATTCAGCCTCCCAAACAAAAAGGAGGCTGAATGTGTATATGGGTGATTATGTACGCGCAAGTTATTGTGGATATAGCCCACAGCCAGGTGGACAGGATTTTCGAGTATTCCTGCCCGCCCGGGACTGAGATAGGGTGCAGGGTAAAAGTGCCGTTCGGCGGAAGGACGGTGGAGGGTTTCGTCATCGGATTGGAGGAAACCCCCTCTTTCGACGCGGGCAAAATCAAGCCCGTCTATTCCCTGTATGAAGAGCTTCCCGCCCTCGTCCCCGAGTGTTTTTCGCTTATGGAGAGCATAGCCGCGCGTTACCGCGTGCCCAAAGCGGCGTCGCTGAGGCTTTTCCTTCCCACCGAAATGAGGCTGGGCAAGGTGAGCGAGGCGTTTGTAAATTACGTCAAGGCGACGGGCAAAGGGGAGATAAAGCCCTCGGCGAAGAGGCAGGCGGAAGCGCTGTCCTGTCTTTCCGCTGGGGACATGCCGCTGTCCGTTCTGGCGGAAAAGTGCGGGCGCGCGGCGGTAAACGCGCTTGTGGAAAAGGGCGCGGCGGAGATATACAAGGTCAAGCGTTCGCGCGCGCCTGCGGGCGAGGCGGCGGACAGCCGCCCCAAGGAGCTGACCCCCGCCCAGAAGGACGCGGTGGAATACATAGAAAAATCGGACAAGCGCGTCCAGCTCATACACGGGGTGACGGGCTCGGGCAAGACGGAGATATATCTGAATCTCATAGCCGACCAGCTTAAAAAAGGGCGGACGGCGATATTCCTCGTGCCCGAAATTTCGCTGACCCCGCAAATGCTCTCCCAACTGCGTGGGAGATTCGGCGGGGAAGCGGCCATACTTCACAGCGGCCTGTCTGCGGGCGAGAAGTTCGACGAGTGGTGGCGGCTCCGCTCCGGAGAGGCTAAAATAGCCATAGGCGCGCGCTCGGCGGTGTTCGCCCCCCTGTCCGATATAGGCGTGATAATAATAGACGAGGAGCACGATTCGTCTTACCATTCGGAGACCGCGCCCCGCTATTCCACGGCGGATATAGCCCTGATGCGCGCAAAGTACAACGACTGCAAGCTGGTTTTGGGCAGCGCGACCCCCTCGGTGGAGACATATGTCAAGGCCAAGGAGGGCGAGTACGGGCTGATCACGCTCACGGAAAGGATAAACGGCAAGCCGCTTCCCGAGATAATAATAGCCGATATGCGCAGG
The DNA here is from genome assembly GCA_947629695.1 of uncultured Clostridia bacterium. Lineage (GTDB taxonomy): Bacteria > Bacillota > Clostridia > Christensenellales > Borkfalkiaceae > Coproplasma. Next base: position 17,157 of record CANREQ010000018.1, read on the forward strand.
GAAATAAGGCGGGGGAATCCCTCCATCTTTTCCCGCGCGTTGCGCGAAGAGCTCGATACGACGCTGTCGTCGGGAAACCAGGCGATAATATTTCTCAACCGCAGGGGATACTCCAAAACGGTCATCTGCGCCGATTGCGGATATGTGGCGAAGTGCCAAAGCTGCGACGTGTCGCTCACCTATCACAGCGAGGAAAACTGCCTGAAATGCCATTATTGCGGCGCGAGGTACAAGATGCTTCCAGCCTGTCCGGAGTGCGGGGGCAAACACCTTTTGTACAACGGCACGGGCACACAGCGCGTCGTCGGGGAGCTCAAAGAGCTGTTCCCCTCGGCGCAGATTATAAGAATGGACAACGACACCGTTTCGGGCAAGGACGGGCACTACAAAATTTTGAAGCAATTCGGCGAGCACAAGGCGGATATACTTGTGGGCACGCAGATGATAGCCAAGGGGCACGACTTCCCCTCGGTCACGCTGGTGGGTATTCTCGACGCGGACATGAGCCTGCATTTTTCCGATTACAGGAGCGGCGAGAGGACATTCCAGCTCATAACCCAGGTCGCGGGCAGAAGCGGGCGCGCGGGCAGTAAGGGGAAAGTGGTTTTGCAGACTTTCTCGCCCGAAAATTACATTTTGCGCTATGCCGTTGGCTACGATTACGGCGGGTTTTTCGAAAACGAAATAAAGATGCGCAAGGCCGCGCTCTTCCCGCCCTATTCCCTCATTTGCCGCATAATGGTGATATCGGAGGACAACGACGAGGCGCTCGAGGCCCTGAAAAAGGTGTATTTTGCCGTGGATGATATAAGGAAATCGGACGCGGCGGATTTCCTCTTTCTGAACAAGATGCATTCGCCGATAAAAAAGATACAGGATAAAGTGCGCTACCAGGTGCTCGCGCGGCTGAAAAGCAGGCGGCATTTGGGGGAGCTTTACGATATAGCCGTTTCCGCAAGTACGCCGTCGGTTTTGGTGTATGTTGAGGAAAATCCGGTAAATTTATCATAAAAAGGAGTATTTTATGGCTTACAGATATGTCGTGCAGATAGGCGACGAGGTGTTGAGAAAAAAGTGCCGCGAGGTGCGGAAATTCGATAAGGAGCTGTGGGAGCTCCTCGACGACATGAAGGAGACGGTGCGCGCAGAGAACGGCGCGGGCCTGGCCGCGCCCCAGATAGGCGTGGACGCGAGGGTGGTCGTCATCGACCTCGACGAGGGATATTTCGAGATGATAAACCCCAAAATTCTCTCCGTAAAAGGGGAGCAGACGGGCGGCGAGGGGTGCTTATCCGTTAAGGGCAAGCACGGCATAGTCACCCGCCCCTACAAGGTAAAGGCGGAATACCGCGACAGGATGGGCAAAAAGCACACCGTGACGGGCGTGGAGCTGTTCGCGCGGTGCATGTGCCACGAGTTCGACCACCTCGACGGGATTTTGTACGTGGACAGGGCGGAAAAGGTGGAGGACGACAACCCCGGAGAGGGCGGCGAAAACGGCGGGGAAGAGCAATGAAGATAGTTTATGCGGGCTCGCCCGCCTTTGCCGTCGCGCCGCTGGAGGCGCTTATACAGAGCGGGAAAGAGGTGATCGCCGTGATCACCCAACCCGACAGGCCGTTCGGCAGAAAGGGCGTTTTGACCCCCACCCCCGTAAAGGCGTTCGCGCTGTCGCGGGGGATAAAGGTCTACGATTTCGTAAAAATCCGCGACCGCGTTGAAGAGCTGAAAGAGCTCGGTGCGGACGTTATGATAACGTGCGCTTACGGGCAGATACTCACGCGCGCGGTGCTGGATGTTTTCCCCCTCGGGGTGTACAATCTGCACGCCTCGCTTTTGCCCCGTTTCCGCGGCGCAAGCCCCATTCAATCGGCCATACTTGCGGGGGAAATGTACACGGGCGTGACGGTGATGAAAACCGAAGAAGCCCTCGACAGCGGCGACATTTTAATGGTGAAAAGGTGTGAGACAGGCGATATGACATGCGGGGAACTGAGCGAAAAACTCTCCTTCCTGTCTGCCGAAGCGGTGGTGGAAGCCGTTAACCTTTTGGAGAGCGGGCAAAACCAGCTTGTATTGCAGGACGAGGCGCGCGCCACCTACTGCAAAAAAATTTCCAAAGAGGATTGCCGCATTGATTTCAAAGAGCCCGCCGCAAAAATAGTGCGCGGGATAAAGGCGTTCAGCCCCCAACCCGCCGCTTTTTGCTATCTTGACGGCGTTGTTTTGAATATTTTGGACGCGGCCGTCTGCGAAGGAGACGGGGACGCGGGCGAGGTGTTAAAAGCCGATAAGGGCGGCATTGTAATCGCCTGCGGCGAGGGCGCGATACGCGCCGAAAAATTACAGCTTGCGGGCGGGAAAATTCTGTCCGCGCGCGACTTTGCAAACGGCAGAAAGATAAAGGCGGGCGACAGACTTGACTAATCCGCTCACAGACCCCTATTTGGTGCTCAATAAGGTATATTCCGGGGGAAAATACTTAAAACAGGCCCTTTCGGAGACGGCCGTGGAGCCCTTGAACAAGGCGCGCACGACCGCGATCTGTTACGGCGTGCTGGAAAAGAACATATACCTCGATTACATAATCTCGGCAAACGCGCACAGCGCACCCAAAGCGGCCGTAAAGCTCATACTTAAAATCGCGCTGTACATGCTGGAGTTTATGGGCAAGCACGATTACATGGTGGTGGACCGCACGGTGGAGCTGGCGAAAAAGCTCGGCAAAGGGGGCGCGGCGGGCTTTATCAACGCCTTTTTGCGCTCCTACAAATTGCCGCCCCTGCCGGAAAATGCCGCCGAGGCGTTGGCTGTAAAGTGCTCCGCGCCGTTGTGGCTCGTAAAAAAGTTAAAGCGCAGTTATAAGGGCGAGGCGGAAAAGATCCTCACTGCGCCGTCGGAAGGTTTGTGCGTGCGCTTCGTGCGCGGTGCGGATAATTACCTTTCCCGTCCCCATAAGGATACGCCCTTTGCGGGCGCGTACATCTTCCCCGAATTTGTGCGCGACGGCGCATTTTTTGCGGGCGATTACACCTTCCAATCGGTGGGGTCTATCGCGATATGTGCGGCAATATCCCCCTGCGAACGGCTTTTGGATGCGTGCGCCGCGCCCGGGGGCAAGAGCGTGCTTCTGTCCGGAAAATGCAAAGAGGTGACAGCTTGCGAACTTCACCCCCACCGCACCGCCTTGATAGAGCAATACGCCAAAAGGATGGGCGCGGAAAACGTCGCCGCCGTAAACTGCGACAGCACGGTTTTCAACGCCGATTTCGAAGAAGCCTTCGACGCCGTGCTGTGCGATTGCCCCTGCTCGGGCACGGGGGTCATCAACGAAAATCCCGACATAAAGCTAAACAGAAAGGAGAGCGACATTGCGGAGCTCACGCAATTGCAAAGCGCTATTGCGGATAACTGCGCGCGTTACGTCAAAAAGGGAGGGCGGCTGTATTACTCCACCTGCTCGGTTCTGCCCGAGGAAAACGATTCCGTCGCGGTGGGATTTCTTTCCCGCCATCCCGATTTTGTCTGCGTGGGGCCGGACAGCCCGCTCGCGCACAGAAAAACGGCTTACGGAATGCAATTTTTGCCGCATATATCGCTCGGCGCGGGGTTTTACCTCGCCTGCTTCGAGAGGAAATAAAAAATTTTTACAGGGGAAAGGCCATGAACAAGTTGAGGATATACAAATGCAAACTTTGCGGGGAGCCGCTGGATATAACCAAGGCCGTAAACGGCGCGATAAAGTGCGGGGTTTGCGACTGCGTTAACACTTTGCCCAAGGATACGGCAAGCGAAAGGCTTTTGAACTTCTTGGATAACGGCGAGTTTTCCCTCGATAAAGGCGACTTTGACGGCGCGCTCACGGCGTATACCAAGGCGGCGGAGCTGGACGAAAACGAGCCCGAGGCATACTTCGGCAAAGCCCTTGCGAAATTCAAGGTAAGATATTTGAAAGACGTAGTAAACAACAGATTACAGGCCATTTGCTATGAAATAACCGACAAGAAATTTTCGGACGACGGCGATTATATGCGCGCGTTTATGAAGGGCACGGCCGAACAGCGCATAATTTACGAAAGCCGCGCAAAGGAAATAGATTACATACAGTCTGAGTTTTATAAATTGAAGCAATCGGGTGTGGATTACGATTGTTTTATCTGCGTAAAAGTTACGGACGACAAGGGAAACAAAACTGCTGATTACAAGAGCGCGGACGACATCTATTTCGAGCTGAAAGGCAAGGGATACAAGCCGTTTTTTTCCGAGCGGGAATTGGGGAAAGTGACGGGCGCGGACTACGAAGCGCGCATATTGTA